>JANXAF010000006.1:0-315 GCA_025062045.1 Thermodesulfobacteriota bacterium | reverse complement strand
GATAACCGGTGCTGCCCAGATGGACGGTGCAATTTTAGTTGTAGGTGCAAACGATGGCCCAATGCCCCAGACGAGAGAACACATTCTCCTTGCCCGTCAGGTTGGAGTGCCATATATAGTTGTCTTTTTAAACAAAATAGACATGGTAGATGATCCAGAACTCATAGAACTCGTGGAAGTGGAACTCCGTGAACTCCTATCCAAATACGAATTCCCAGGAGATGAGATCCCTATAATAAGAGGTAGTGCTCTAAAAGCCCTAGAGTGTGGATGCGGAAAGGAGGACTGTCCTAACTGCAAATGCATATTCGAACT
>JANXAF010000005.1 GCA_025062045.1 Thermodesulfobacteriota bacterium | reverse complement strand
TATAGTCGGCACAGAGAATAACCTGGGTGATGCGCTGTGGGGTAAAGCAATATCCATTAGTATGTTCTTCTGTGCTCTTCTTTCTCCTTACGCAGGTGGAATAGCTGACCTTCTAGGGGCAAGAAAGAAGATGCTCTTTGTTTTTACGGCTCTTTGTTTCTTATCCGTAAGTTCTTTTTCGCTCTTGAAAAAAGGAATGCTGATTGAAGGTTTTTTACTCGTAATTTTGGCGAACTTTTCGATGGAAATGGCCTTCGTCTTTTACAATTCTTTTATTGTATTCATCGAGAAGGACTATGGGTTTGGAAAGATCTCAGCCATCGGATTCGCAGCCGGCTATTTAGGCTCTGTTATTTCGCTTCTCATGTCCCTTTTTTTGCTCGAGAGGGGGCTTACGAACCTTATCTGGCCTTTTTGTGGAGCGTTTTTCTTTTTATTCTCAATTCCTCTTATTGTTACTCTTCCACCCGAAAGATCAATAAAAACGGGTGTTATGTCGGCGGCAAAAAAGGGTCTGGACGAGCTTTTGAAGCTTGTAAGAAAGGTATTAAAAGACAGAAACCTAAAGTATTTCCTCTTGGCCTATCTTTTTTATGAAGACGCAATAAATACCGTTATTGTCTTTTCAAGCATATACGCATCTTTCACATTCGGCTTTGGACAAGCTGAGATCGTCCAACTGTATCTCTCCACTCAGTTATCTGCCATGCTTGGAGCTTTCATAATTGCAAGGTTTATCGAATCGATAGGTTATAAAAGGACTCTCAGTCTTTCGCTTGTTGCCTGGATTATAATAACCATAACTGCCGCTATTTCTTCTGAAAAATGGCAGTTTGGCCTAGCCTGCCTCACAGGTGGGTTCTTTTTGGGGATTCTTCAGGCTTCATCGAGGGCACTTTTTGCAACATTCATACCTAAAGTGGAAGTATCTAAGTACTTTGGGCTTTATAGCCTTGTGGGTAAATCTTCTTCGATAATTGGGCCTGCCTCATTCGGTGCCATTTCGTACTTAACTGGAAGTCAAAGAATCGCAGCAATCTTTGTATCTACACTTTTTATCTTTGGCCTCATCGTTTTAGGAAAGGTAAAAGAAAAATCCTGTTGAATTAAAGTTCGAACCTTTGCTATTAAAAACAGAGCGATAAAAATGGAAAGACAAAGTAACTACTCTGGTCTTTTTCTTCTCTCATCTTCGATTTTTGTGACGTGTCTTATAACGTCCAACATAATCGCTGTAAAGCTCATAGAAATATCTGGGATAGTTTTGCCTGCGGCAATCATCGTTTTTCCTCTAAGCTACATTTTTGGGGATATACTCACAGAAGTATACGGCTATAGTGCGGCAAGAAAAGTCATATGGCTTGGATTTCTTTGTAATCTGATATTCGTTTTGGCGTCCCACATAGCAGGGATACTCCCTCCTGCAAAATTCTGGGACGGTCAGGCATCCTATGAGAGGATACTCGGATATGCTCCCAGGCTTCTTTTTGCGTCATTTTCGGCTTATCTTTTGGGGGAATTTTCAAATTCCTTTGTCCTTGCGAAGCTAAAAATAAAGACTAAGGGAAGATTCCTATGGGTTCGCACGATAACATCGACTTTGGTGGGCCAGGGCATAGATTCTTTAGTCTTCATAACACTTGCCTTCTACGGAGAGATGCCACACACTGTGCTTTTACTTACAGTCATTTACCAGTGGCTCGCAAAGACCATATATGAAGCGTTATTCACTCCTCTCACTTACGTTATAGTCAACTTTTTGAAACGTAAGGAAGGTATGGATGTTTTTGATTATGAGACGAGATTCAACCCTCTTCTGATTAGGGACTAGAAATGGATCGAAGAATCCTTTTTTCCTCGGTAATAGCCTTTCTTTTTTCCTTTTTACCTGCTCTTTTTATTTCCGGATGGAAAAGGAGTGGCAACTTTATAGAGAACGTACTTTCCGCCTATGTTCCGGTATCCTTCTTTGATCTTTCCTTAAACGTACCTTACAGGTTTTTTCTTGCAGCTTCAGTAGTCATACTGTACGTAGGCATTTATCCGCTAATACGGGGAAAGACTAATTAATCCCACTTTCTTTTGTCTATTAATGTCTCCTCTTCCTTTATGGTTCCTGGATCGCAAAACTCTATAGAGTCCAGTCTTACGCGCAGATTTTTAGGAAACTCTTCATCGATCCTCCTTCTTAGCACCTCTTTGTCGGTTATCCCCTCTTTGAGCTCTGCCTTTAGGTGTATCTCATCCCTCTCGCCCTTTCTATCAACGATAACCTGATACTTCGATATCTCCGAAATACTTCCAAAAAAACTCTCCATCTGTTTTTTCACAACAAACATTCCCCTTACCTTCACGGCGTCCGTACTCCTGCCGACTATACCTGTGATCCTATAGGATGTTCTCCCGCACGGACACGGTTCGCTTATGTATGAGGTCATATCACCTGTGCCAAACCTTACAAGCCCCCAGCACGGATTGTGGATAGGTGTTGCGACAAGTTCGCCTATCTCCCCTTCCTTCACCCTTTTTCCGCTTTCTGGGTCTACGATCTCTATTACATAGTCGTCCATAAAGTGCATACCTTTCTTTTCTTTGCACTCGTACGCCACACAACCACCAAGCTCGGTAACGGAGTAACATTGATATGTATCTATCCCGTAATCCTCTTCAAAGACCTTCCTCATTGAGGATGGGAGCATCTCTCCCGTAAACCATGCCTTTTTCAAGGAGAAATCCTTCTTAAAATCGTAGCCCATCTCTTCCGCCCTTTTTATTATCGTCATAAGAAAACTAGGCATCCCCGCATATCCTGTGACTTTAAGGTCAAGCATAGTCTTTATCTGGCTGTCCGTATTTCCCACACCCGTTGGAATTACAGTTGCTCCGACCGCGCGGATCCCTTCATGGAAGAGGATTCCTGCAGGAGACATGTGATAGGTGGGCGTATTTATAACCACATCCTTTTTCCCAAAGCCTGCGGCGAAAAAACTCTTTCCGAACCACGAAATCTCTTCCACTTGATGGGGAAGATAGATGGGACCTGGAGTTATAAAAACGCGCTCTATTTCTTCTTCAGGGACGGTGAGCAATCCTCCGTAAGGTGGATATCTTTTTTGAAGCTCTATGACATCTGCCTTCCTTATTATTGGAAGCTTCTCAAGATCGTCAAAATCGTTCACATCCTCAGGCTTGATCCCTTTTGCGTCGAAGAGTTCCTTTATAGCGATTGCGCGTTCATAAGCTCTTTTTATATGCTCTCTCAGTTTTTGTAGTTGATAACTTTCCCTTTCTTTTCTGTCCATAATTTCGAATTCATCAAAAAAATCCTTTTTTGACATCTTATCCCCCTTTAGAGCCATCTCTTTCTCCGCTTATAGGCCTTTACGTCCTTATAACTCTTTACCATTCCCTTTGCGGTTGTTCCGAGATAAAACTCTTTCACATCGGGATTCTCCTTTAAGTCTTTTGCGTTCCCTTCCATCACTATCTTTCCGTTCTCCATGACGTACCCATATGTGGCTATATTTAAAGCCATGTTCGCGTTTTGTTCGACAAGGACTATTGTTGTTCCCTGTTCCTCGTTTATTTTCTTTATGATTTCGAAGATTTCTCTCACGAGAAAAGGGGCAAGCCCCAAAGACGGCTCATCCAGTAAAAGAAGTTTCGGGTGAGCCATAAGAGCCCTTCCTATCACCAGCATCTGCAACTCTCCACCGCTACAGTATCCGGCAAGCCTGTTTCTCAATTCTTTAAGCCTTGGAAAGTAATGGTAAACTAATTCCAAATCCTCTTTATAAGGCTTTCCCCACCTCGTTGCTGTCCCAACCCTTAGATTTTCTTCAACTGTTAGGTACTTAAAAGGAACCCTGCCTTCTAAAACCTGGATTATTCCGAGCCTCGTTATCACCTCCGGTGGCTTGTTGTGAATCGGTTTTCCCTCGAATATTATGGATCCTTCCGTTACCCTTCCGTTTTCAGGCTTCAAAAGACCGGAAATAGCCCTAAGCGTTGTTGTTTTACCGGCCCCGTTACTTCCCAAAAGGGACACTATCTGCCCTTTTTTGACCTCGAGAGAGACCCCTTTGAGGACTTGTATCACATCGTGGTAGACGACGCTTATGTTGTTTATGAGCAGCGCAACGTTATTCTCCATATTCTCCCCCTTAGTAAGAGAATGGCCAGAGTTTAAAACTGCTTTTTACAATTCTCCAAACTTCTGCGAGTCCTTTCGGTTCAAAGATAAGAAAAAGGACAATAATCAGACCAAAGAAGAACTCTCTTAAAGGGGCTATCGTCATGGCTACCCCTGCCAATCCTTTTAGGTTCATGAGGTATGTGGCAAGTTGAGAAAGCAACTCATTGAGTAAAGTTATAAAAGTTGCTCCAAAAACACTTCCCGTTATGCTTCCTAGACCGCCTATTATGATCATTGCAATGAATTCAATCGAGAGAAGGAATGTGAATGGTTCAGGGGTTATGCTTCCCGTATAGGCTGCCCATAAAGCACCTGCAAATCCGGCATAGAAGGAACTTATACCGAATGATAGAAGCTTATACCTGAATATTGGAATTCCCATTCCCTCTGCAGCCTGATCGTTATCCCTTATTGCGATAAATGCCCGGCCGTATCTCGTCCTTATTATGTTTTTGGCAAGCCAGAGGAAAAGTACAAAACAGATGAATATGACATAAAAGAACGCACGATCACCTTTAAGAGTGAATCCAAAGATTGTGGCCTTTGGAAGTATTATACCTTCCGTCCCACCTGTAAGGGACTTCCAGTGAACGAAGATGTATTCTAAGATGAACTGTCCTGCAAGTGTCGATATTGTGAGGTAAAGATGCTTAAGCCTCGAAGATGGTATACCAAAAATGAGCCCGACAAGAGCTGTCATTATCCCGCCGCATATGACTGCAAGAATAAAAGGAACGCCTAAACGGGTCATAAGGATGGCGCATGTATAAGCTCCGACTCCAAAAAAAGCTCCATGGCCCAATGAGATCTGTCCTGTAAAGCCAATTAGGATATTGAGACCAACTGCGGCTATTGCGTATATTCCGACGTGGTTTAAGACGTACAATCCGTAAGAACCAAACACAAATGGTATCACGAAAAAGAGCAGAATAAGACCTATAACAGTCCAGACCCTGCCAAAATCGGTCTCGAATATTGCGAGCTCTTCAAAGTAACTCTCTTTGTAATTTCCGCATGGCCTAAGTCTCAGCTTCATCTTACACCCTCTCTATCTCTACTAGTCCAAAAAGCCCGTAGGGCTTTATCATAAGGATTATAACGAGAATGATGTACGCAACAACATCCCTTAATGAAGTTGAAAAATACCCACTAACAAGTGTCTCAATAACCCCGATTATGAGACCTCCAATTATTGCCCCTCCTATGCTTTCTAGTCCTCCAAGGATCACAACCGGAAATACCTTAAGTCCCATCTTTGAGAGATCGTGTACGTTTATGCCGTTCAAAATACCAAGCACTATACCACTCATGGCACAGACAAGTGATGCAATAGCCCAAGACAAGGCAAAGACCCTTCTTACGTTTACCCCCAAAGATAGAGCAGCTGTTTGGCTGTCAGCAACCGACCTCATGTATATCCCTTGAGAGGAGTATTTGAAGAAGAGGCCAAAGACGATAAGGAAGACAATAGTTATTAAAAAGGTCGCAGTGTAGACCGGTGAGATGGAAACGCTTCCTATCTTTAATGTTAGCCCTGCCGGGAGAAAGCTCGGATAAACGTAAGTGTTCCCTGAGAAGATGAATAGCAGAAGGCCTTTAAACATCGCTGCAAGACCGACAGTGAGCATTATCACTTCAATAAGAGCCTCTCCAATCATGGGTCTTAAAAAGAGCCTCTCTATTACGAAGCCGAGTAGAAAGCTGCCAACAAATGTTATGATAAATGCGAGATATATGGGAAGGTTGAGCCAAACCGATATTACAAGGAAGATATAAGCTCCTATGGCCAAAAGCTCTCCATGAGCGAAGTTAAGCACACTCGACGATTTGAAGATCATAACGAATCCAAGGGCCGCAATTGCATAAAGACATCCAACTGACAATCCCTGAACTAAAAGTTGTAAAAAGAAGTCCATCTAACCCCTCCTTTTAATCTATACTTTCTACATCTAGAATCCTCACAGTCGTAGTTATGGTTCCCACGTGCCCATCCCGATACTGGACCTTTCCAGTAACTTCAATCTCTTTCTTTCCGGCGTACATAGCCTCCACAAGGTCTAAATATCGCTGATAAACGAATTTTCGCCTTACCTTTCCGGTTCTTGTGAGTTCTTCGTCATCAGGGTCAAGCATCTTGTAAAGAAGGAGGATTCTTTTAAGTCTCATAGGCTTTGGAAGCTCATTATTGATCCTTCTAACCTCGGACAGAATGAGTTCCTCAACAGGCTTTTGTTGGGACAAATCGGTGTAAGTCGTATAAGGGATCATTCTGGCCTCTGCCCAGCTTCCAACATTTCCAAAATCGATGCAGATAAAACCTGTTACGTAATCCCTTCCTTCCCCGAAAACCACAGCCTCTTTAATGTAAGGACTGAACTTCAGTCTCGTCTCTATAAAATCTGGAGAGAATGCCTCCCCACCCTTAAGCCTCATTATCTCCTCTTTTCTGCCTATGACTATTAGATGTCCATCCTCATCTATATAGCCCGCGTCTCCTGTGTGAAGGTAGCCGTCCTCAAGAGCTTTTTTCGTTTCTGCCTCATCTTTGTAATATCCAACGAACAATGAAGGAGATTTAACGAGTATTTCATTGTCGGGTGCAATCTTTACCTCTGTTCTGGGAAGAGGTTTTCCTACTGTTTCTGGTTTTACCTCATCATCCGGCTGCACCTGGAATACGCCACAGCCTTCTGTTAGTCCGTACGCGTGCTTTAGGTTAAGGCCTATGGCCCTAAAGAACCTTATTACGTCTGGGCTTATTGGATGACCACCGGTTATTGCTGCCTTTATGTGTAGACAACCAATTCTGTCAAGTAAAGGCCTATAGACTACGTACTTAAAGATAGAACGCAAAAGCTTAAGATGGATTGGCACAGGCTTTTTTTTCGATTCCAGGTCTGTAACCGTGAGCCCTATTTTAAGGCCCCAGTCGTAGAATTTCCTTTTTATGTAACCGCTGTCCTCAATCTTTACCCTTATTTTCGATGCAAGATCCTCCCAGAACCTCGACGACGTGATCGTTATAGAGGGACCGATCTCTCTGTAGTCATCAGTAATCGTCTCTAAAGTTTCTGGAAAGTTCATAACCATGCCGGATAGCATCGCCACTCCAATACCCCACATCTGGTCCACTATCCATGCAGGAGGAGTGATGGATATCCAGTTATCACCTACCTCTATGGGGGCCGTCTCTATCCATTTGAGAGCCATATCGACAAAACTTTCGTGCTTGAGCATGGCAAGCTTTGGGATCCCAGTAGTTCCGGATGTCATCATCATTAAGTTGACTTCTTCCTTTTTCCCCTTCCACAACTCTTTTTCGAAAAGATCAGGCTCCTTCTTCTCAAGTTCTTTACCAAGTTCAAGCAAGACCTTAAAGGACATGAGCCAGGAATCTGAATATGAGCTCATTCCAGTGGGATCGATATATATGACCTTTGTTACATCTTTTATCTCTTCCTTTATTTCTAACAGTTTATCCACCTGCTCCTGGTCCTGGGCAAAGACGACCTTTGCCTCAAATCTATTTAAAAGAACGGAAAACTCCTTTGCGATGGAGGATGTAAAGAGATTTAAGGTGACGGCGCCTATTGACTGGGCACCCAGCTCTGAAAAAAGCCATTCTGGCTGGTTGTCCATAATAATAGCCACATGGTCTCCCCTTTTAACGCCTAAAGATAAAAGACCTAATGCAACGTGTTTTACAAAGGCCAAGTACTCCTGCCAGGTGATTGTTTGCCAGATTCCAAGCCACTTTTTTCTTAAAGCAACTCTATCTTTTAGACGCTCGGCCTGCTTGTAAAGGATTTGAGGAATTGTATACATTTGTAGCTCTGCGAGATATTGACGGTCCATCTTCATCTCATTTCTCCCCTTTTTAAGCTTCTTCTCCGAGATAGGCTTTTATAACCTCGGGATGATTCTTTATGACATCGGGTGGACCTTCTGCGATCTTTTCGCCGAAATTGAGAACAACTATCCTTTCTGAGATACTCATGACAACTGCCATATCGTGTTCAACAAGAATGGTCGTCTGATTCCATCTCGTATTTATCTCCCTTAGAAATCTCACCATGTCTTCTTTCTCTTCTAAGGTCATGCCTGCAAAGGGCTCATCCAAAATGAGAAGTTTTGGTTGAAGGGCAAGTGCCCTTCCGAGCTCTACCCTTTTTCTGAGCCCATACGGTAATGAACCGACTAGTTTTTTCCTTATAGGTTGCATCTCGAGAAAGTCTATTATCTCCTCTACTATCTGTCTGTGTTTTACTTCTTCTTCTTGTACCGAGCGGGAAAATATTGCGGCCTTAGCAAAACTATAGTTGCAGTAAAGATGGCGGGCAAGGAATATGTTTGCTAGAACTGTCATTCCTGGAAAAAGCTCTATGTTTTGAAAAGTTCTCCCTATCCCTCTTTTTGTTACCTCATGGGGATGGAGTCCAGTTATATCTTCGCCGTTAAAAATTATTCGACCCCTTTGGGGATGATAGAATCCAGTGATACAGTTCAAAAGACTCGTTTTGCCTGCCCCATTCGGTCCAATGATGCTTAAAAATTCCCCTGTTTTTATTTCAAGACTTACATCATGGAGGGCCATAAGCCCACCAAAACTCAACGTAACACCCTCAATTTTAAGCTCAGCCCGCCTATCGGCAGGCTGAGCATTTGAGTATATGGAAGGTTCTCCCCGGAATGCTCTCATTTCGGTGCTCTCAAAACTTTCATCTGACCTTTGCCCGGGGTAAAGAAGTTGGTGAGAGGAGTGTATGTGGCGTCTTCGTGGATCTGGACGATTCTGGCTACGAATGAGCCCTCGTGGTTGTCTTTAGTGTAAGTCACAGGTGGAATAAGTCCGCCAAAGTCCTCATTTCTGAAAGTCTCTAGTGCCTTGTTCACGTTTACTGGATCGAAGTTGCCAAACATCTTATACGATTTTTCTAATGCCCTCTCCATGATCATCCCAATCACTACACCTTCCCAGTAAGAGGTATCGAATCCGGCAACCGACTTGTACCTTCTTACAAGCTCATTATAGAGCCTTATACCTGGTGTATCATCCTGAGGTAGGGCACCGCAGAACTGCATAAATAGCCTATCCCTTATGATCCCTTTTCCGAGTTTGAAGAAGTCAGGGTCGGTAGATGTCCAGGTGCCAAAGAAAGGTACATTGTAGTTAAGATGATCCGCCGCTTTTAGGGCTGTTATTATCCCTGCCGGAAGAATCTGCATGAATATGTACTCAGCCCCTGCCTCTTTGAGCTTTAGTAATTGGGTCGTGAGATCAACCGTTGCTGGAGGGAACTCTTCAATTCCTACTATTTTTATTCCGTGTTTTGCCGCGTATTCCTTACTTGGCTCGTGGATCGTCTTTCCGTAAGGGTTATTGTAGGTCAGAAGTCCAACTTTCGGTGGTTCCTTTCCCTTATGAATAGCCTTTATGTATTCTAGTATCGCGTATGAGTCTAAAATGTACGTGCCGAAGGGTAGGTACATATAGTCTATTGGCGGCTTTAAGATATCCTGACCAGTGGAGTAGTTGATTGTCGGAATCTTGTACTCCTGAACTATCGGCTTTGCCTGAATCCCCAAACCTGTGTCCCATGTGGCAAGCATGCTGACTCTTTCCTCGCAGAACTTCTTTACGTGTTTTAGACCCTCAGGGATTTTGTAAGCGTGGTCCATAACGGTAAGTTCAACTTTCTTACCGCCTATTCCCCCTTTGACCTCATTGACGTACCTTATGTAGTCCTGGTGTCCTTTTGCATGATAGATTCCCCAAGAAGAGGCAGGACCAGTAAGATTGATCACCGCGCCAATCTTTACTTGGGCATAACTGGTTGAGACAAGAAATAACGTTACGACGGTCAAAATTAAGATAAGCTTCTTCATAACCCCTCCTTATTCTTAGAGTTTTTTTTTACTTCCAGTCTACACGCTATTCTAATTCAATTCGGATTACATTGTCAAGCGATTTCTGGTTCGTGCGGTCTTATTTCAACTTCGAATCCCATCTTCTTTAGATCTTCAACTACATCTTTTACATCGTCTCTGTCGAAATGGAGAACAAGCTCTGTCCTTTCGGAATCTGGAACTTTGAGTGCCCATAAGGTTTTAAGCGACAGATCCTTCTCGCATACGTAATTCATGATGGAACATAGATTCCGAGGTTCACCCCCACCGTAGATTATTATCCTTGTTCCTTTCTCCCCGATCCCGAAAAGCGGGTTTACAACCTTATAAAATATGTCATTGGTCGTTACTATTCCTACTACCCTATCGTTTTCCACGACTACTAAGGCACCAACCCTTTTTGCCTGAGCAAGAGCGACAGCCTGTTCAATTGGCATATCTGGGGGAACGGTAACTACATTCCTCTTCATAATCTCTTTGACAGTCAATTTGGCAAGGAGGTAAAGAAGCTCGGACCTGCTCAGAGATGTGGCAGACGAAGGCGAGGCTTTAAGGACGTCGTTTTTCGTTATGATACCTACAAGTTTTCCCTTATCTACGATTGGGAGCCTTTCTATCCTGTGAAATTGCATTATCCTTTCGGCGTCAATAAGCGGGGTGTTACTTGGGACAGTTATGACGTTTGTAGTCATGACGTCTCTAACAAGCATGACAATCCTCCTTTTTTTCAACTAATTAGCACAGGCAATAACATTTTTCAAAAAGAATTTGATGAAAAGTTGTTTAACCTCACTGACACAACTTTTGAAACACCATCCTCTTCCATTGTTATGCCGTATATGGTGTTAGAGATTTCCATTGTCAGCCTATTGTGAGTGACGAATATGATCTGCGTTTCTTTGCTCATATCTTTTAGGATCTCGAGAAGAGATGAGAGATTAGCCTCATCCAAAGGCGCATCTATCTCATCCATTAGACAGAATGGAGGAGGATTTACCTGTATCAATGCAAGCAGTAGAGCCAAAGATACTAGTGCTTTTTCTCCGCCAGAAAGCATCTCCATCTTCGTTATTTTCTTTCCCGGTGGTCTTGCAAACATCTCAACACCGTCGGTCTCAGGGTTATATCTTAGATAACCATCCCCTCCAAGAAAGAGTCTCTTTATTAGAGCTTTGTACTTTTCATTTATGCGCTCTAAGGTTTCGAAAAAGATCTCTTTGGAGACGGTGTCTATTTTGGAGATTGTCCTTTTTAGACATTCTGCCGCGCCTTTTAAATCCTCTTTCTGTCTCTCTAGGAACTCAATACGTTCTTTTAGTTCAATGTAATCCTTCTCGGCCCTGAAATTTATCTCCCCTAGAGATTCGATCTCTTTTTCTACTTTAAGTCTTTCCTTTTCGAGCTGGGATTCTGGTTGCAGATCGATTTTTGTTCTGTTTGGGTCGATGCCAAACTTTGATCTTATTATCTCTTCTATCTCTTTCTTTTTTTCCGAGATTAAAAGAGTCTCCTTCTCCAACTCGAAAAGGTGCCCCCTTTGCTTTTCTATTTCTGTCCTTTTACTATTTAGCTCTTTGGCGATGGCTTCTCTCTCTTTATATAAAGGCAGGAAACGAGCTTTTAGTTCTTCTAGTTCCCTCTCTTTTTCCTCGCATTCCTTTTTTAATTTTTCATGCTCGGCTTGTAGCTGAGTAAGTAATCTATTCTCTTTAGCCAGATCGGCTTCCAACTGTTGAATTTCATTGGACGCAGTCTTCCTTACCGCTTCGAGTTCGGCAACCTGTCGGGTATTACTCTTTTTTTCTAGTTCGATCGTGGAAAGCATTGTCCTTTCCTTCTCTATCTCGATCTCTTCCTTTTTTAAGTTTTCGCTTATAGATTCGAGAAGCCCTTTTTTTTCGGTTAGCGTCCTTTTGAGTTCGACTATCTCCCGCTCTATCTGGTCTTTGGTTTTAGACAGGGTTTCTTTTTTTTGGATGAGTTGTTGGTACCTTTCAGGTTCAGATTCATCATCATCAAAAAGATTTTCCTTTTCAAACTCGGAAAGTCGTTTTAATTTCTCCTCAGCTTCTCTAAGCCTCGCCTCCGTTATTAACCTTTCCCTATCGAAGTTCGTAAGTTCATCGTTTAACATCTTGATCCTCTGTTTTTTGGTTTCAAGTTCTTTAGACAATTCCCTACATTCATTTTGTAAACTCAAAAGCCCATCGTGGCACAATCTAAGCTTATCCTCTAGTAGAAGTATCTCCTCTTTTGTTTTAGCTTTCTCTTTTTGAGCCTTTATATCAAAGTTTTCCTCTTTTTTCATCAAAATAAGACCCCTCGAATCTATTAGGGCGTCATCACTTGCGAATAGTCCTTCCTCCCCTCTAAGTACCCGCTCTAGTGCTTCTCTTTTATCGGAACAGACGCGAATTTCTACCTCTACACCATCCTCTTTCCTCTTGAAGATGCCTTTTTCGTGAAAGAAAATGTAATTATTTCCGGCTCTTAGGTGGCTCAAAATCTCCATAATCTCTTTGTCTTCTACGACATAGGAGTCTAGTTCCCGCAAGAAGTGAGTCTCCAGTATCCTATTTATGCTTTCCGTTCCCTTTATAAGTTCAAAAAGTTTTTTGAGGTTTTTTGGGGAAGCCCTTTCTTCTTTGAAAAGCTTAAGCTTTCTTAGGTACTCTTCTTTCGCTTTCTTTTCTGCTTGAATAAGGCTAAGATCTTTTTCTCTTTGTGCGATTTCCCCACGTAGATCATGAATTTTCTTTTCGAGCTCAGAGGATATTTTTTCTAATTGAACTAAAATTGCGCTTTTTGACTCGATTTGTGATCGGAGCTCAGATATCTTCTTTTTCAATGAAATAATTCTTTCTTCGAGTGTTGCTCTTTCTTCATTAAGCCTTCTTTGCCTTTCCTTCCTTTCTTTTATTTTCCTTTCCAGGTCAACTAACTTATTGTTGACCTCTGTAAGTTTCGTTACGACATCGAAAAGGTTTCCTCTAGTTCTTTCAAGGCGGGTTTCTATTTCAGGAATCTCCTCTCTTATGGTTGTGGCCTCATTTTTTAATCTCTCCATTTTTGAGATTCTATTTTCTAGTGAGAAGGAGATATGACCGTAAGAAGACTCAAGAGTTTCTAACTCCATTTTAAGCTCGGTAAGTCTTTTGGTGGAATTTTCTAGCTTCTTTCTTGCCTCATTCAGTTTTCCTACCAACTCTTTGAGCTTTTCCCTTCTTAACTCAATCTCCTTTAACTTTAAAATGGAGTCCCTTTCTTTCGTGCTCAAAAGAATCTCAATCTCTTTTGCTTTTCTCTCATTGAGGGATATCTCGTCCTCCTTTATGCGAAGCATCTCTTCTAGGCTTTTCTCTTGTTCCTCCTTTTCAGAAAGCTTTTTTCTTATCCTTTCGAGCCTCTCATTCATTCTTTCTAGATTTCTTTTGAGCCTTGTGTGTCCACAGAGAAGTATATCTTTCTCAATGTTACTCTTTTTCTCCATGAGAGCTTTATAAGTCTTCCACCTTTCAAGCTCGATCTCTGCTTTTTTTAGAGAATTTTCGATCTCTCCTAAAACATCTTCGACCCTTTCGAGGTTTGATCTCACTTCTTCTAATCGTGATACCGCATCCTCTTTCTTTTCCTTAAACCTCGTTATTCCTCCTGCTTCTTCGATAATGATTTTTCTCTCTTGGGGTTTCATATGCACGAAACTTTCGATTCGACCCTGCTCAATTATGGCGTAACCTAAGGGTCCTATTCCGCTACCCAAAAAAAAGTCCTGGATATCCTTTAGTCTCACCTGGTTTCCGTTAATGAAATATTCGCTTGTTCCATCCCTAAAAATCCTTCTTTTTATGGAATACTCGTCGTTTTCGTCACTAAAAAGAATGGTAACCTCTGCCATGTTTACACTTCTTTTCCCATTACTCCCATGGAATATGACATCCTCCATCTCTTTTATCCTTAAGCTTTTTGTCCCTCTTTCCCCTAGCGTCCAAAGAATGGCGTCAACTATGTTACTCTTTCCAGATCCATTAGGACCAACGATAGAGGTTATGCCTTTATCGAAATAGAGGACCGTTTTTTCGCAGAAGGATTTAAAGCCTATAAGTTCGACCTTTATAAGCCTCATCCATCGATCTCCGCTATTGCCCTTTTGACTCTCTTTTTCGTCTCTTCCTTCCCAAGAATCTCTATGACCTCAAAGATACCAGGAGTTGCGAGCCTACCTGAAATTGCAAGCCTTACAATCTGAACCGCATCTACAAGCTTAATCCCAAACTCGCTCGATACCTTTCCAAATATGTCTCTGAGGCCATCCTCGCTTATAGTTTCTATGCTCTCAAAACTCTCAAGGAAAAAGAGGAGGACCTCCTTTCCCTTTTGGGTGAAGTACTTTTCCTTTGCGGCTTTTTCGAAGTCGTAGTCGTCTTTAAAGTAGAAGTATGCCATATGGGCCATCTCTTTTAGAGTCTTGGCCCTTGTATTTAGAGTGCGTACGACTTTCAGTAAGTAATCTCGATCCTTTACATCTATTCCCAGTTCCAAAAGAAAGGGTAGTAGACGAGTCGATATAAGCTCTAAAGGCAAGGTACGTATGTAATGGCTATTAAGCCAGATGAGTTTTTCTAAATCGAAGACAGAAGGAGATTTTCCAACATCTTTTAGTTCAAACTTTTCTATAAGCTCTTCTTTTGTGAAAATTTCTTGATCTTTATAGGCCCATCCGAGTCTCGCTATGTAGTTGACTAATGCTTCGGGCAAAAAACCCTCCCTCCTGTATTCTAAGAGAGAGACCGCTCCGTGCCGTTTACTTAACTTTGTCCTGTCTTTTCCCAGAATCATGGGAACGTGTGCGAATTCTGGAATTCTAAAGCCTAAGGCCTCGTATATGAGGATTTGCCTCGGTGTATTGTTTATGTGGTCGTCGCCTCTGATGACATGGGTTATGCCCATGAGGGCATCATCGACTACGACTGTGAAGTTATAGGTTGGTGTATTGTCGCTTCTTAGAATTATGAGATCGTCGAGTTCTTCGCATTGGAACGTGATTCTGCCTCGAATTATATCTTCGAAGGTAACATTTCCTGTAAGTGGGGTTTTGAACCTGATTACAAATGGCCTGTCCCCAAAATCGAGATTTTTGTCCCTGCAAGTCCTATCGTAGGACGGTTTTTTGCCTTCCTTTATGGCATTTTTCCTCTTCTCCTCAAGTAGCTCAGGTGGACAATAGCACCTATAAGCGAGCCCTCTTTGAAGTAAGATGTACGCAAATTTTTTGTACTCCTCAAGCCTTTCCCTCTGAAAATACGGACCTTCATCCCATTCTATTCCCAACCATGTGAGTCCTTCTATTATGTCCTCTGTATACTCTTTTTTCGATCTTTGAACGTCTGTATCCTCAATTCTCAAAATCATCTTTCCCTTTTCATGCCGAGCAAAGAGGTAGTTAAAAAGGGCGGTCCTTGCCCCGCCTATGTGAAGATAACCAGTAGGGCTCGGTGCGAATCTTGTTCTTACCATAAGCAACCTCGCTTTCTGTGATTATAACTGGAGCAAAAAGATCCCTTCAACGATTCCGTAACTAGAATAACGATGGTAGAGTCCTTTACTTAATAACTAGCCTTCTTTCGGTTTGAAGGCCAAAACGCTTATACTCCTCAAAGAAGAGACACTATCGGGCGTAAACTCTCCTTGAGAAAAGAAGCTCTCCTCGATTATCTTTACGTCACAAAATCCGCTATCTTTCAAAATCCTTAAATATTCCTCCCTCATCAATGCCCCAGATACGCAAGAAATGTAAGCATCGATCGAATTTTTCACGGAATCTGGAAGTTCTTTTGAAAGCACAGTATCAGATATAGCTATTCTTCCGCCAGGTTTTACGATTCTATAGACTTCGGCAAAGACACGCCCCTTATCAGTGGAAAGGTTTATAGCACAGTTTGAAATGACAACATCAATGGAGTTTTCTGAGATTGGGAGACTCTCCATGTCTCCGACGATGAATTCGACGTTATCATATCCTTCCTTTTTTGCGATGGCTTTTGCTTTATTTACCATCTCTTTTGTTATATCGACCCCTATTACTTTACCCGTCCTTCCCACCATTTTTGATGCGAGAAAGCAGTCGAATCCAGCTCCTGATCCTATATCTAATACTTTTTCACCTTCCCTTAATCCTGCGTATAAAGAAGGATTCCCGCAACCAAGTCCGAGATTCGCTTCTTGAGGTACCTGGGCTAGATCCTCTTCCGAATAACCTGTTTTTCGATAAATCTCTTTTTGGAAGTCCGGATTTCCACAACACCCCGAGTGTTGACCGCAACAAGATGAAGCCTCTTTTGCAATCTTACCGTACGCGGTTTTCACTATTTCTTTTAGATTTGATCTCTCCATCCTTTTATTTGCCTCCTTTTTTTAATATTCCTCCAATCAAAGGGCCTATCATGTCCTTTGCCATGTCAGCAAAGCTGCTCGCCTTAATAAGCGATATGCAGCATACTTCGCCACCCTTCTCGAAGGTAATGACAACGAGTTTATCACCGGGCCTTATGTCTGCTTTCTCCCTTATCTCTTTTGGAAGAACCATCTGACCCCTCTCATCGATTGTGACAAGGGATTCAATCCTTAAAGACCCAGTGAATTCTTGATCAGTTCCACGATGGCATTTAATTTTGCTGTACCTAACCATGACGATACTCTTCAATAATATCAGAAAAATCAGACCGATCTTATTTTACTTAAAAGTTTGGCTCGAATTCAAGATGATCTATTTTCGAGATAATCGAGGATAACTTAAACTTTATGTAAAAAAGCTCCAAAAAGAGACCTAGTTTTTTAATGATATGCCGGAGGCGGGGATTGAACCCGCACGGAGCTAGGCTCCACCGGATTTTGAGTCCGGCGCGTCTTCCAGTTCCACCACTCCGGCTTTTTCTAATCTTACATCACTGTAAAAGGAAGATGCAAGGGTATCTTGGTATAGATATCAAGTGCCTTCAATCAGATCCCTGCCAAGTTTAAGAAATTCATCAAACCTTCGTAGGGAATCTCACTTACTTTTTCTCGATTCTTACATCTTCAAATCTGGCTAATAAGAGAGATTCGACTACGTTTTTATCACTTTCGCGAATTCTTATGCACACGCCACAATCTGAACTTAGCTCTCTTGGGACAGGAACGATGCTATAAGGTATTTTTAGCTCCTTGATTATCTTTTCAGCAGCCAAAACATAATTTATGGAGCTTAAAAGTACGTAGCAGTAACTCATGGATAGAGGATCCTTTTGGCGGAAAAAAGAGCTTCCACTATCTCGTACATGTTAGAGATCCTACCCACTCGAATATCTTCTTTAATTTTGAAGTAGTTCACGCAAGTACCGCAAAGTATTATCTCCACACCTTGTCTCTCCAAGGTTTTTAGTTCTTCCAAACATGACGAATCTTTTTTGGCAAGAATGACCCCTTCATTGTAAAGGACGATTTTTTCGGGCTTCTTTTCGATTTCTGAAACTGTATGAAGGAAGGCCCGCATAAGGACCTTGCCCAGTTCTTCATCGCCTCTTCCCATCGCCTGGGATGTAATAACAAGAACGGTATTTTTATCTTGGTTTTCCGGTACGGTCTCAGGTTTTGCATCCTCTGTCTTTGGTTTTACTATCAATACCCTGTATGTTCCGTTTTCCTCACTTACCTTTATCTCCAGTTTTTTATCAAGGGCCATCCGTTTTATGTTCTCCAAAGCGGAAGGACTGTCTAAAAGAACCTCCACCTCATCGTGCTTTTCGATTGCGTTTTTCGTAAGGATTAAAGGTTCAGGGCAGCCAAGACCTCTTGCATCCACTTGAAAAGCCATCTCTGACCTCCATTTTGTGCTTTTGAATATTTGGGCCGACCGGCCTCTAGAAACAAATATTGCTAAGGGGAGCAAATTGTTGGTGCTTTGGTTTATCCACGACCTCTTATGTTACCTTATAGCCCTTCGTGTGTCAAGGGAGGGATCTATAAACTTATCTTGACTAGAAAATTCTATGCGTGATAATTATAGCCCATGCACGTTAAGTACCCACATTTATTTTCACCTGGAAAAATAGGAAACCTTGTCACAAAGAATCGGATAAAGTACGCGGCGACTGAGACGAACTTTCCATACGCTGATGGTTACGTGAGTGAGAGGGAAATTGCTTATATGGAAGCTCAGGCAAAGGGTGGTGCAGGAATTGTCACGACTCAAGGCGCGTATCCTGACGAAAAAGGAGAAGGGAAAGGCTTTAAAGGGATGCTTGCAATATATCACGACAAATTCATCCCCGGACTCTCCCGCCTCGCAGAAGTCATAAAGAAGAACGGAGCTTTAGCCTGCCTTCAGATAATGCACTGCGGTAGAGAGGGAGGCGTGGATCTAGATTATTGCCTTATGCCCTCGTATGTTCCTCAGAGACTCTCGTACTTTAAGGAACCTAAAGTCATGACGAAGGAGGATATAAAGAGAACAATTGACGATCATATAAAAGCGGCCAGGAGGGCAGTTAAAGCTGGATTCGATATGATCGAAATCTCGGGAATCGTCGGCTATCTCATCTCCACATTTATTTCGAAGTATACGAATAAAAGGGAAGATGAATACGGTGGTGATATCCGGCAAAGATGCAGACTTATGGTTGAGATAATTCAGGGAATAAAAGCCGAGGTTGGAGAAAAAGTACCTTGTGGAATCAGACTTTGCGGACTAGAACTTTTGGACGATAGAGGCGGCAACACATTTGAAGAGAGTTTGGAGACTTTCAAAATAGCCGAGGAAGCAGGTGCAGACTATTTAAGCGTAACTGTGGGGTGGCACGAATCTTCAATCCCGGTAATTACTAGAGATGTGCCAATGGGGAAGTGGCTTTATGTGGCAGAGGAGGTAAAGAAAAGGGTAAAGATACCAGTTATGATGGCATTTAGACAATTCTTACCGCAGATTCCAGAAAGGGCTATTGCAGAAGGCAAGATAGACTTCTGGGAAGTGTGTAGACCGATGATAGCCGATCCGAATTTGCCGAACAAGGCAAAGGAGTTAAGGGAAGATGAGATAATACCGTGCATAGCATGTAATCTGTGTTTTGTGAGACTCTACTATCACGAGCCGATAATGTGTACGGTTAGACCGTCTTTGGGTCATGAGAGGGAACCAGAATGGGGATACTACGGATTTGAAAGAACGAAAAAGAAAAAGAGAGTACTTGTAATAGGAGGAGGACCATCCGGTCTTCAGTTTGCTGATGTTGCCGCAAAAAGAGGGCATGATGTCACAATCTTTGAAAAAAGAGAAAAAGTAGGGGGAAGTCTTCTTTTTGCCGCGAAGGTCGCAGAAGGTGAAGAGGAACTTTTAAGGGTTGTCGATTATCTTCACCGCCAGTGTGTGAAATCGGGTGTCAAGATACTAACTGGAAAAGAGTTTTCAAAAAAGACTGAAGTAGATAACTTCGATGTTATCGTTTATTCAGGCGGAGCTCGGTTCAAAATGCTCGAGACTCGTGATATTGAAGTCCTTACACCGGAAGATATCTTTGAAAAAGGTGCAAAACCTCAAGGAAAAGTAATAATACTCGGAGGTAGAGGATTAGGACTTGCCCTCGCAATCTACCTTTTAAGGCAGAATTTGCACGATTTAACAATCATAGAGAGCGACGACCGTTTGGGAAGGGATGTCAACCCTTTTTATCTCTGGAAAATGGTAAGATTTTTGAAAGAAAAAAAAGTGAGGGTTTTGCTTGGAGCAAAGAGCTATTCTTTCAAAAGAGGGGGTCTTTTGGTTGCGCAAAATGCGCAAGAAGTAGAAGTTGAGGGCGCAACAGTAATAAACACAGTAAGAGAAGGAGCCCTTGGCCTTTTTGAAGAGCTAAAGAGGGACTTTGAGGCTAAAGGAATTGAGTTTTATCTTATAGGCGATGCAAAAAGGCCAAGGAGGCTACATAACGCCATCCATGACGGCTATCGACTGGGGATGAGGATTTAGATGGTTCCAAGGATCGTTAAGGACTTGTGTACCGGCTGCGAAAGCTGTCTTGCGGTATGTCCCGTAGAAGCTATTTCTATTTTTGAAGGTGTGGCAAATATAGATGAGGAGTTTTGCGAAGAGTGCGGGATGTGCTTTTCAAGTTGTCCGGCTAAAGCGATTGTTATTGAGTTTCCGAAGCTTGAGGTCTCTTAGTCTTCGGTTCCTTTGCTCTTACAAGCCCAAACGTCCGTAATCATCCTCAATCCTCTCTATGTCGTCTTCGCCGAAGTATTCGCCCGTCTGGATCTCGATAAAGACAAGATCTCTATCCCCCTCGTTCTTTATTCGATGCCAGCTCCCTTTTGGTATGTCTATGTGGTCATTCTCTCTAAGGATATAATCCTTTCCGTCTTTTGTTACGCGGGCAAGGCCTTCAACTATGAACCAGTGTTCATTTCTCTTTCTGTGCCTTTGGTAGCTTAACCTATGATTTGGATAGACCGTGATCCTTTTAACCTTATAATAAGCTGTGTCAGCCAAAATCTCGTAAAACCCCCAAGGCCTTCTTTGATCCAATTCTCTCTCTTTTAGGATTCTCCTATAGACCCCAATATAGTCATCCACCATCCTTTCAACCGTGAACTTCTCTTCTACCCATCTACGACAAGCCAATCTTTCGATCTTTTTCACATCATTTATTCTTTCGATAAATTCCTCCTCGTTCTGCACGAGAAAGCCTGTTTCTCCATCCTTTATGAGTTCTGGCATACTTCCCCTTTTTATGGCGATTACGGGTGTACCACAGGCCATCGATTCGACAACGGAAAGTCCGAAGGGTTCATCGAAGTTTATGGGATGCAAAAGGGCATAAGCTCCTCCGAGTATCTCAGATTTTTTTTCAGGGCCCACACTTCCTATGTATATTATCTCTTCTCCGTCAATATATGGGGCGCAGTAGGTTTCAAAGTATCTCTGATCTTGGATTATCCCTGCTATTAGAAGTTTGAAACCTGTTCTTTTTGCGATTTTGATCGCCTCATATGTGCCTTTTTCATGATGGATTCTGCCGAAGAAAAGTAAGTAACTACCGTGCTCGGGGTAGAACGTGTATTTTTCAACATCTATACCGTGATGTATCGTTGCGATGTAATCTAGTTCAGGGTTTTTATCCGCTTCGCTTATGGCTACGTAGTAGACGCTGCCATTGTACTTTTTATAAACAGGAAGTATGCCAGGAGATGAAAAACCATGGATTGTCGTAAGAACTGGAGTCTTTGTGAGTTTTGAATAGGTGAGGGGCAGATAATCGAAATGATTATGGATGAGATCGAATTCGTTTGCCCGTTCAAAGACTTGAGATACGTGAAGAGACTCGTAAACCTTAGGGATTATCGATTTGTCCTCTTCGTAACCCATTTTCACCACACTTATAAGCCGGGCCGAAGTTACGGAATCGCCAGTCGCAAAAAGTGTTACATCTACACCTCTCTTTACCAATCCTTCTGTAAGGTTAGAGACGACGAATTCCCACGGGCCGTAATGTCTAGGTGGTGTCCTCCATGCGATGGGTGAAAGCATCGCTATCCGCACGATCAGAACTCCGGATCCAAAACCACTGGTCTTTTTGTCTCACATGATCTCCTTGCGAGACGATAGGCCTCGTTATACTGTCTTGCTACAATTTCCCAGGAGACAACGTTTTCTAGGTATCTTTTAAGGTTTTCTCCAAGAGTGATCCTTAAATTCTCGTCCGTTGCCAATCTTATGACTTTCTTTTTTAACATCTCCTTTGTGGTGAAAAGGAGACCACCCTCGCTCTCTAGGGTCTGGGCTGTCAATCCCTCCATCGGTGCGGTGGTGATGTATGGCTTATTTAGGGCTATGACGCGGGCAAGCGTACCGGATTGTGTCTCATCAATGGTAGGTATCACGATGAAGTCGCAGACAGCCATGACCTTATAGTACAGATCGCCTCTAGGTATAAACTCATAAAAATGGGCCAAACCTTTGTTTGCGAGTATCTCCAGCTCAGATTTCCAGCTTTCATAGTCTTTCCGATGGTGAGGATCTCTTATGGTGCCGGCCGCCAAAAGATCCCACTCTTCACCAGTTATTCTTTTTATTTCATCGTGGATTTCCTCCCACATGGAAAGGAGAATATCCCATCTCTTGTTTGACTGGATCCACCCTACCATTCCTACTATATGGTTCGAAAGTCCAACCTCATCAAGACCAAGTTCCCGTCTTATCATCGGTATCTCATGTATCCCCCACCTTCTGTCTGGTCTTGCTCCATGAGGAACGACCATTATGTTTCTGGGGGTTATCCAATTCCTAATTTTAAATGTCCAGTCGAGCCTCCACTTCTGATAGTGGCATTTGAAGAGTACAACATGGCTTTTTTGACAGAGTCGGTAAATGAAATCTGCTTCAAAATCTGTAAGTCTCCCATGGACTGTGTGGGGTTCGACAACAATAGGAAAGTCTCCTATCGCTTCAAGGAGATTTAAAAATCCCTCGTTTCCGTCCCCTATGCCTCGCTCGTCATAGTACTCGTATAGCCCGTATTCGTGCTGTATGTGAACCACGTATGGATCGAGATTTTCTATGAATTTGGCGACTGGTTTCCACCAATCGGCCCGGTCGAGTCTTATTATCGGGTAAACACCTTCTCCCTCACCATCAGTGTGACTTATGACCACTACTTCCCTGTCAGGATTAGCCTTTTTTATAAATTCCCTAGCCTCCTCGGCAAACGTCGCAATACCGCAGAGTCTTGGAGGATACGAACTTACAATAACAATTGGTTTATGAGACATACTTCTCACCCTCTTTAGACCCAACTCTTTTGCCTGCTCCAGGAAGCGCAGATACCTGAAGTTTCCTAAGCTCATATATTCTAAAGAGAGAAAGAAGCCAAGAGAGAGTAGCTTCGGCACCCTGGTTTTTATTCACTCCAGTTGGCTGTAGCCCATCAAAACATCCGCCACTTGTGTAGTCGTAAAGTGGAGTATTCAAATCGTTTCTCCCCAAAAACCACTCTAGGCACCTTTCCGCATGGTTCAACCATTTTTCGTGTCCTGTGACCATATAAGCCGCTTTTAGAGCCTCTATTAACTCATGTGCCTCTAGTGGTTGCTGATCGAATCTTGCCCTTTCTTTACCCTTCACATACCATCCGTTGCTTCCTATCGGAACCAAATGTCCCTTTTCTTCCATCTGTATACTTATGAGCCACTCGAGTGACTCGATCCCTGCGGATAGTAAATCGTCCCTTTTCATGTCGTAACCTGAAAATATCAAAGCCTGCGAAATTCTTCCGTTTGCGTAAGTAACGACCTCTTCGATCCAAGGCCAATCAGGGGTAGCATTCTGCTCATAAAGATCAAATAGTTTAAGAGCGAGGTAATCCCTTATTCTCTTGACCTCTGTGTCACCCTCGAAAACATTAAGGTAGTAATGGATCCCTGCCAAAGCGTACGCCCAGGCACGGGGAGATGTGAACTCCGAAACAGGATTAATTGCGAGTCTGAAAAGCTCTATAATCACCTCTCTTAGCTCAAAATTCTTTGAGAGATAAATCGCTTCTCCTAGACTCCAAAGTGCTCTTCCGTGACTATCCTCAGAACCTATCTCTTCCAGCCATTTTCTATCGTAACCCATGAAGTTCCTAAACCTCCCATTCTCCTTATTGAAGGCATAATAAAGAAAGCTCATGTACGTGCAAGCAAGGTTAGTGAGGAGTTCTTTGCTTTCATTAACCTCTATATCCAGTGCGAGCAACGCGGCAAGTAAAGCCCTGGCATTGTCGTCAGTGCAATAACCATGAAATCTGTCTGGAACTATGTATTTTGCGTGCTGGATGACGCCAACATCATCAGTGAGCCGCATAAGGTGGATAAGCTTGGGAACCGGAACCTCATCCGGTTTTTCCCTCATCATCTTGGCAGTAAAGATAGTCTTCGGTCTACTTTCTCTTTCTGCTTTCACTTCCGCGAAAAGCTGTAGGTACTTTCTCGCTACCTCCTTCCACACCATCTCCCTTGAGAAAGTGTAGGCTTTTTTTCTCATGGAGTGCCTTTCAACTTCGTTAGATAGCAGGTAGACTATTTCCCTTGCAAGAGCATCCGGGTCTTTAAAGGGTACGAGCCTTCCCCGACCATCTTGGAGGACCTCCCTTGCATACCAGTAGGGGGTTGAGACCACAGCTTTGCCGGTTCCTAACGCATAAGAGAGGGTCCCCGAAACTACTTGTTCTTGGTTTAGGTAAGGACTTACATAAATATCTGCTGCTCCAAGAAACTCGCAAAGTTCGGTTAAGGTTACGTACCTGTTGTAAAACATAACGTGATTGTCGACACTGAGTTCCCTTGCTCTCCTTTGTAAACTCAACCTGTATGACTCACCGAATTCCCTCTTTATGTGGGGATGAGTCGCTCCGAGTATTATGTAGACCACATCGGGATGCTCCTTGACTATCATGGGCAGAGCTTCGATCATGACTTCAATACCTTTTCCTGGCGAGAGAAGTCCGAATGTGAGGATGACCTTCTTTCCCTCGACTCCGAACTGATCCTTATAGTAGTTAGGATCAACGAAGGGAACATCCGGTATACCGTGGGGAATCACAATAATTTTTTCCCTCGAAACCCCGTAGATGTTACAAAGTATATCCTCTGCGATGTTACTCATAACCACAACTCTGTCAGACAACTGAGCTATTCTCTTTAAAGTGAAGTACTGGGTGGGAGAGGGATTCATAAGTACGGTATGGAGCGTGCTTACTATGGGCATTCTAAGCTGACCTAAAAGCTCCAGTATATAAGATCCGTCTATACCACCGAATATTCCATATTCGTGTTGAAGAAGAACGAGCTCAACCCTGTTCACGTTTAAAAAATCCGCGGCAAGCCTGTATTCAGCAAGCACATTCTGGTTTATCTCGAAATGGACCTCCTCGGGGTATGGGTATCCTCCTTCAAGGTCGTTCAAGGCAATTGCCCAACACTCGGTTTGGGGGTCCTCCATCCTTATGGCTGTCAAAAGATCATTGGTAAAGGTTGCGATGCCACACTGACGTGGTACGTATGTCCCTATGAAGGCTATCTTTTTGGGACCAAAATGGTAAGAGCTCACTTGAACCATGCGATCGACCTCGAGCAAGATGAATGTTTTCGTCATTATATCACATCTGGCTATGAACCTTCATATATCCTTGCTCACAAAAGACGTTTCTTTTGGATATATATTGTTTCTTTTGGAAACACGTCTTTTTTTTTCCAACTGGTAGGAGGAGATGCATGAAAACGGCATAAAAGGCATAAAAATTGCTTTTCAACTTCAGAAAAATCCTTCTGGGGGGTGTCAAATGAAAAAGTTCTTGATTTTCGCATTGGTAGTCGGATTTACACTTTTTGCGTTATCTTCGAACGCGCAGCAGATAACGATAAAAGCCGTAAGCGCTTTTCCTAAGCCACATGCGAATAACGACGGTGTCCAGATGTTTATCGACAAGGTAAATGAGAGACTGAAGGGGAAGGTGGAAATAAAATGGCTTGGCGGACCCGAAGTAATAGCGGCGTTTGATCAGATAAGTGCTTTGAAGAAAGGAACGATAGACATGATCCTTTACTATCCTTTCGGGTACATGAAGCCGCTTATGCCAGAAGCGGAGGCGAAAGGACTCACAGAGCTTGCGGAGTGGGAAGAAAGGGTAACGGGTGCTTTTAAACTCTGGGAAGAGATCTTTGAAAAGCGGGTTAACGCTAAATACCTTGGAAGGTTTCATAGCCTCATTCCTTTTATGATGTACACCAATAAAAAAATAACAAAGCTTGAGGACTTTAAAGGCATGAAGATAAGGGTTATGCCTCTTTACGTACCCTTTATCCAGGCCCTCGGTGCTTCTCCGGTTATGATACCGCCTACTGAGATCCACACTGCGATGGAAAGGAAAGTAGTTGACGGTTTTATGTGGCCACGGGTGGGAATGACAAGCTGGGGCCTGCAGGAAGTTACTAAATACATGATATTACCCGGTGTGTTCCAAATGGAACCGGCGACCATGATAAACCTCGACGTTTGGAAGAAACTGCCAGCAGATGCACAGAAAGTAATTTCCGAAACCATGAAAGATATGGAATACATAGCGACAATGCGCCAGATGATGATAATGGAGAAGGAGGATAAACAGCGACTTAGGGCAGGTATGGAGTTTGTTGAGATGCCAAAGCCAGAAGCAGAAAAATTTGTAAATTTAGTCTATGAAAAAACTTGGGAGGCGGTCCTAAAGAGCGCTCCTGATTACGGTCCTAAACTTAGGAAACTCACCTCAAAAGCGGCACTTCCTAAGGGTGCTTTTCCATGGCAGGACTAAAAAAGAAAACGTTCTTTGATTTGGTTATTGAGGCATCTGCATTTTTCTGCTGTGTTCTTATGGCGATCTGTGTTGTTACCAAATTTTGTGAGATCATACTTAGGTACTTTTTTGATAGGCCTCTGACGTGGGATGTGGAATTTATCGAATACATCCTATTTTCCGTCACTTTCTTCGGTACGGGATGGCTTCTCAGGGAGGGTGGACATATAAGGGTGGATGTGCTTGATTACGTGCTATCCAGAGAAAAACTGCCATATGTTAGAACGATCCACAGCTTAGTTGGGTTTTTGGCAATGGGGATCCTTGCTTTAACGAGTTTTCTTGCCGCGGTACATGCATACAGGGATGGGCTTAAAGTTGTCAAGATCTATGCAATTGGGAAACACTACTTCTTCCTCATTATGGCGTACGGATTTTTTACCCTTGCAGTCGAGTTCTTGAGGCAGCTTAGGGAGAGTTGGAGCCAGAAAGGAAGAGCTTAAGATGGAGTGGTACGTAAGCCTCTTTTTGATACTGGGAAGCCTGATTTTTCTACTTATTGCTGGCTTCCCAGTTTTTCTTGCCTTCACCATAGTAAACATCGTTGGGATCTATTTTCTCTGGGGTGGATTAAAGGGACTTATCGAGCTGTCAAATACCGTGTTTTCATCGGTTGCCAACTTCGTTTTAATTCCTGTTCCTGCCTTCATACTTATGGGAGAGCTGATAGCCCGATCTGGCGTGTTTCAGTATGTCATTGAAACACTGGACAAGTGGGTGGGAAGGGTAAGAGGGAGGCTCTGTTACCTTGCTATAGGTTCTGCTACGATCTTTGCTGCGTTAAGCGGATCTGCTCAGGGAACTACCGCAATGATAGGAAGCATTCTACTTCCTGAAATGTACAGGCGAGGATACAAAAGGTACCTGGCCATAAGTTCTTGTTTTTCCGGGGCACTTGCGATGATCATTCCGCCAAGTGCCTTCGCTGTAATACTTGGTGCCCTTGCTGAAGTATCTATAGGGAAGCTTCTCATCTCAGGAATACTGCCCGGGCTTGTTCTTTCCGGATGTTACATAGCGTATGTTACGCTTGTTACAAGACTAGATCCAGAAAGTGCGCTTGATTACTCTGAACAGGTTTATCCGTGGAAGGAAAAGATCGCGAGTGTCGTCAAATACATCCTCCCCTTTGGCGGGATTATGTTTCTTGTCACTTGGCTTATATTTTTTGGACTCTGCACACCAAGCGAATCAGCCATTTTGGGAATATTCGGATCGGTTGTCCTCATTGCTTTGTACGGAAGACTAAGCATTAAAATCATAAAAGATTCCCTTATTGCGACCATTCGGATAACTGTTATGATGTTCATGATACTTACTGGCGCAATCGCATTCGGACAGATTCTCGCGTATACGGGTGCATCTCAGGGACTGTGCCAGTTTGTGATGGAATACGCGATCTCTCCAGTTGTGACGGTTATTATCATGCAGATTGTCTACCTTGTACTTGGCTGCTTTATGGAACAAGTGTCGATTTTAATGATCACTCTACCCATCTTCATGCCGATTCTCAAAATGATGGATATAAATACCCTCTGGTTCTGTCTCGTTACCCTTCTTAACATGGGCATCGCTATGAAGAGCCCTCCTTTTGGACTAACACTATTTGTGATGCAGGGTGTAGCTCCGAAAGGTACGACCATTAAAGACATTTACAAGGGTGCAATATTCCTCATTATCTGTGATATTATCGGAATAACTGTAGTTTTTCTCTTGCCGGAAATAGCGCTATTTTTGCCTGGCCTTATGAAATACTAGACTAGTCATGCCCAAGTTCAAGGGACACATATCTGTGGGCGCTCTATTATTAGGCTTCCAAAAGCGTAAAAGTAGGAAAGGGAGGGTCAGCTGATGGAGGAGGGCTCTACAGAAAAAGACAAGTATCGGATCCAGACTGAAGATGCCAATAGTAACGAAAAAAAGACGAGTGGAACCGAAAAATTCGCCGAACCTTTTGACTTTCTCACAAAAACCATATAGAGAGACCGAGGAAGGTAGATTTGCAAAAAACGATAAAGCTTTTGACTAACTTTGGGAAATCAAATGAAAACCTAAAGGTGGAGGGGACATTACGAGTAAGAGAGGTCTTTGTCAGTTTGATGAAAGACATGAATATTGAGGTACCCACAGAGGAACTCGATCCTTTAGTAGAAATTCTCCTAAATGGGAGGGACATAAATTTTTATTCTAAAAAGCTCGATGAAGAACTAAAAGATGGAGACATACTCGAAATATACCTCACTCCACTTGGAGGGGGATAAAAGGAGGTAGGGGTGATATTCTATAGGAGACTACCCAAGTTCAGGTATCTAAAACCGAGATCAGAAGAAGAACTCTTCAATATGATCTCGAGCGAGAAAAAAACTTACGTCTTTGCCGGTGGAACGGATCTCATTCCCAAACTGAAAAGAAGGTTGATACCTTCTCCCGATGCAATTGTAGATCTCAAGGGTATTCCGTACTTTAACTACGTTGAGGTCTCTGATGGTTTTCTTCGAATAGGACCCACATGTACAATGAGATCCATATACTCATCGCCAGATGTAATTAAACACTTTCCCGTCCTCGCACAAGCTTCAAAAAGCGTAGGAGCATTCCAGATCCAGAATAGAGCAACTTTGGCGGGAAACATATGTAACGCGGTTCCATCGGCAGATACAGCTCCGGCTTTACTCGTCCTTGAAGCGAGTTTGACGCTAAAAGGCAAAAAAGGCGAAAGAAAAGTGAAGATAGAAGAGTTTTTTGTAGGTCCGAATAAGACTGTCATTGAAGAGGACGAGATACTAAGGGAAATAGAAATTCCTTTGATTTCCTTAGAATCTTCCGGTCTTTATACAAAGCTTTCTGTAAGGGAAAGGATGGATCTTGCTATAGTTGGTGTGGCGACTCTCGTTCTTAAAGAAAATGGCAAAATTTGCGATGTACGGATAGGTCTCGGCGCTGTCTCTCCGACACCAATCCGGGCAAAGAAAGCAGAAGCTATACTAAAGGATGGGAGAATAACAGAAGCTTCCATAGATGAGGCTTCAAAAGTGGCATCCGAGGAAGCTTCTCCGATAGACGACCACAGGGCGTCAAAAGAATATAGAAGACTCATGGTGGAAACGCTACTTAAAAGGTCACTTAAGAAGCTTTTGGAGGTCTAGAATGGAAAAGCTAAAAGTTAGTTTCAAAATAAACGGAGAAGAAACGGTTCTATACGTAGCCCCGAATAGGACCCTTTTAGAGATGATCCGGGAAGATCTTAAACTTTCGGGTACAAAAGAGGGATGTGGTATAGGAGACTGTGGCGCATGTACGGTCTTACTGGATGGGGTTCCTGTAAATAGCTGTCTCGTTCTTGCGCCCGAGATAGACGGAAAAGAAGTAGTGACGATAGAAGGCCTTGCTCAAGATGGAAAGCTCCACCCTATTCAAGAGGCCTTCCTTAACGAAAACGCTCTACAATGTGGTTTCTGTACTCCCGGTATGGTCATCTCTTCATACGCTTTACTAAAAAGGAATGAAAATCCCAGCGAGGACGATATAAAGGAGGCCCTTTCCGGAAACTTATGTAGATGCACTGGCTACACAAAGATAATAGAGGCAGTTAAAAAGGCATCATCTTGGCTTAAAGGAGGCAAATGATAGATGGAGACCATAATTATCGGAGATTACGATCTTTTGGGCAAGAGTATTCCAAGAGTCGACGGAAGAGAAAAAGTGACAGGGGCTGCCAAATACGCGGCCGACATTGAGCTAGCTGGTATGCTTTGGTGTAAGATTTTGAGAAGTCCTCTCCCCCATGCGAAGATCTTAAATATCGATGTTTCCAAGGCAAAAAGGGTGATAGGGGTTAAGGCCATCTGTACGGCAAAAGATTTCGGCGGTTTCAGATGGGGATGGATGCCCGCCACAAGGGATGAGCCACCTTTGGCAGAAGACAAGGTCAGATATTACGGGGAGGGGGTTGCGGCGGTAGCAGCGATCGATGAGGATACAGCAGAAGAGGCTTTAGAACAAATAAAAGTTGACTATGAGGAGCTTCCCGCTGTCTTCGATGCAGAAGAGGCCTTAAAGGAGGGAGCCCCGGTAATCCACGATTACAGGCCTAACAATATAAGCTGGGAGTTTCACATGGACTTTGGGGATGTGGATCGGGCGTTTAGAGAAGCTGATCTTGTGAGGGAGGATAGATTCGTCACAGCGAGGGTGATTCAAGGGTTTTTAGAACCTCCGTCGGCAGTCGCATACTGGGAAGGTGGAGGGGTGACTATCTATGCTGCAAAGCAGAGCCCTTATTTCCTTTACAGGCATATAGCTCAGTGTTTCAAGCTGCCACTCAGTAAGGTTCGGGTCATACAACCCTTCGTTGGAGGAGGATTTGGAGGAACGAAAAACGACTCTGTCGCCGGCGACTTTTGCGTGGTGATGCTCTCGAAAATGACCGGAAAGCCAGTAAAATTCGTATATAGCATGGAAGAAGTTATGGTAACCTCGAGAAGAAGGCACAACTGCGTCATATACAACAAGATGGGCATGAAAAAAGATGGAACCATAGTAGCCATGCAGTCAAAAGTGATAGCTGACGGAGGAGCCTACACCGCAATAGGCCCCCTCACAATGTACCTTACAGGATGTCTGAGCACGCTTCCATATAAGCTTCCCAATTTCAGACACGATGCTTACAGAGTATTTACGAATAACCCGGTTTCGGCAGCCATGAGAGGTCATGGAGTAACCCACACCCGCTTTGCGGCCGAGATACAGATGGAGATGATGGCAGAAGAATTAGGCCTAGACCCTATAGAAGTAAGGCTTAAAAATGCAATCGAGGCACCTTATGAGACGGTAAATAAGATAACCGTTCATTCTTGCGGCCTAAAAGAGGGATTGATGAGACTCAAGGAGTCATCTCTCTGGAAGGAAAAAGAAAAGGAAAAGAGAAAAAATCACATACTGTGCGGGGTTGGAGTTTCTGGTACAGCCTACCTAGGAGGGGCACGCCAAAGGGGCCACCAATCGGCAGGTGCGATTCTTAGGCTCTGCGAAGATGGGACGGTGGAGTACCTAACAGGAGCAACAGATGCAGGTCAAGGTTCCGACACCGTTCTTGTCCAAATCATTGCTGAGGAGCTAGGCCTTCCCATTGAACATATAGATATAAAGCGGGTAGATACTGCTTATACTCCCATAGATCCCGGTACGTACGGAAGTAGAGTTACGGCCCTTGCAGGAGAAGCCGCCATGAAAGCGGCAAGAGATCTAAAGCGACAGCTCGCAGAGATTGCGGCGAAAGAGTGGAATGTGACTCCGGATGAGATCGTCTTTAAGAATGGAACGGTTTCTGTAAAGGACCAGCCTCTGAAGTCACTGCCATTTAGGAAATTGGCTCAGATAGCCTGTTATTCAGGCTCTGGAAGGGTTTTAATCGGAAAAGGGTATTCCGAATATGGGATCGAACCATTAGATTTCGAAAAGGGAATAGGAAATGCGGGCACAGCGTACAGTTTTACTGCACAGCTGTCTAGGGTTGAGGTTGACTCAGAGACTGGCTTTGTAAAGTGTACCGACATGATAATTGCTCACGACTGTGGAAAACCTCTTAATCCGGCCCTCGTAGAATCTCAAAACCAGGGTGCGGCAGTTCAGGGCTTAGGTCAGGCGCTATACGAAGAGTTTAAGATGGATAAGGGGAGAACACTTAATCCAAACTTTGCGGATTACAAGATTCCTGGAATTAAAGATGTGCCAAAGATCGAAGTGATACACGTACTCACAGAAGACCCAAACGTACCATACGGAGCTAAAGAAGCTTCAGAAGGGGCAATAGTGAGTACTCCTCCTTCAATTGTAAGCGCCATCCACGATGCAACTGGAATATGGTTTACGGAATTGCCAGTGACACCAGAAAAGATAGCTCTCGCACTAAGAAACAGAAAGTGAGAGGAGGTTTTTTTTATGTTTCCGTATCCCTGGTGGACTGATGAGCAAAAAAGATTCGCAGAAGAAGTACAGACCTTTGTTCGTGAGCTTATACCCATTGATGTGAAAAGCAGGTGGAAGAGGCAGTTTCCGTGGGAAATATTCGAGAAAATAAGTGAAAGGGGATATACCGGAGCGGGAATACCAAAAGAGTACGGAGGGATGGGGCTAGGAGCGACCGGTGCCTGTATTGCGGCGGAGGCCTTAAATATTATGCCCGGACCCGGTAGAGTCTTTGTTGGCAACATGCTTGGGGGGTTAAGACAGATAATCGAATTCGGAACGGAGGAACAAAAAAAGCGTTTTCTTCCAAGGATAGCAAAGGGCGAAATAGGGGCCATAGTAATTACAGAACCTTTCGCCGGAACGGATGCGGCCGCCCAGCATGTGAGGGCTAAAAAGGTGGGAGATGTTTACATCTTAAATGGAAAGAAAAGGTTCATAGTCTCTGCGGGTGTGGCAACGAGATATATGGTTTACGCACGCACAAGCGATGATCCTCAAGATATCGCAAATTATCGCCACCTTACGGGATTTATCGTGGAGAAGGGCATGGCTGGCTTCAACGTCGAAAAGATAAACGAGATTGCGGGATTCGAAAATATCCAGAACGGCGTTCTGAATTTCAATAACACACCTTGTCCGGTAGAGAATAGGATAGGGGAGGAAGGGGAAGGATGGAAGGTCATGACAAACGGTCTCAACTTTGAAAGGACTCTGATTTCTGCCCAAGTTTTGGGATGGATGTGGGAGATTATTAGGTACGTAATACCCTATGCCGAAAGAAGAGTTCAATTCGGAAGACCAACTATAGATTTTACTAATAATCAGCTCAAACTCGCAGATCTCTTTATAAGATACTACACAGCGAGGTTACTCACTTACTACACCGCCTATCTCTGGGATATTGGTTGGGATATAACGATCGAGTCGAACGTGGCCAAAGTTTACAACTGTGAGAGTGTACTTTCTTCAGCACTTGATGGTATTCAGGTTATGGGAGGGGATGGGCTTACCCCATTTTATCCCCTTCTTTCCATAATGAACGTTTCCAAGGTAGAGAACATAGCTGGTGGAACTATGGAAGCCTGTCGGCTTGTTATCTTAAGATCTGCAATGAGGAAACTTAAAGAGCATATCAAGCCCCAAAAGAGGGCGATAGATAAAGATTTAGGGGTTCCGGTGCCGGTTGTCGGCTTTACATCTACTGATGAAGAACCAGACGAGTCTAATGTTCTTAGGGTGCTTGCTGAGGATTACAGGGTGAATCCTGGGCTCTACATGAAGGTGGAAGATATATGCGAGTATTTTGGATGCGAAAAAGAAAAGATCGTTCCGGTTCTCGAAAGCTTGGAGAGAAAAGGCCTTGTTTCCCTTTTTAGACAGAAAAACCAGATAATGATGGCAAAGGCAACGTACGAGGGATTGAACGAAGCTTTCGACTTTGAATACTACAGATGGTTTCCTTTCTGGGTCGAAAAGAAGAACATTTTTTAATACCTGGAGGGAAAGATGGTTGTTGGCGAAATTTTGGCAAGGAATGCGAGAAAGTTTCCAGATAAAATTGCTTATGTGTTTGAGGGTAAAAGGCTTAACTACAGGGAGTATAACGAAAGGGTTAACCGTCTTGCGTGGGCTTTGATGGAGATAGGTGTTAAAAAAGGAGACAGGTTAGGATTGTTTTTACACAACTCGGGAGAGTTTTTGGAAATCTATTTTGCTTCTGCTAAAATCGGTTCGATATTCTGTCCATATAATAGTCACTTCAGAGAGAAGGAACTCTCTTACATCATCAATTATTCTGAACCAAAGGTTCTTTTTGTTCATCCTGATATGTGGCCGATCGTCGATAACATAAGGCAAGAGATAAAGGTAGTCGAACATTACATCTCGTTAGGCAGTCCCCACCCGGATTACGCCATAAAATATGATGATATTCTGTCCCAGGGGAAAACCGAAGAACCGTCTCGTCTTGTCCAAGATGACGATGTCTGCAGTATGATTTTCACAGCTGGCACAACGGGCAGACCGAAGGGAGCACTAAGAACTCACAGGCACATAATAATGAATGCCATAACGGGAGTGATAGAGCTTAAGGTCGACTATGACGAGAGAGTCTATATCACATTTCCCCTATATCACGTGGCAGGCGAGGACAACATAGTGCGGCACACATTCATGCCCAACGCCTTGCATATCCGAAGGGAGGGAAAGTTCAACGCGAAAGAGATACTAAGTTACATAGAGCAGGAAAGGATCACAAGGTGTCAGTTCGTCCCAACTATGATACACACGTTGCTTAAGGAACCCGAAATTGAAAAATATGACTTAAGCAGTCTTAAGATGATCCTTTACGCTGGTGCTCCAATGCCAGTTGAACTCATCCGTCGGGCACTCAAAGTTTTCAAATGTGGGTTTGCCCAGCTTTACGGTCAGACAGAGTCGGGTCCCCTGACAACGGTACTTAAACCAGAGGACCATGTACTTGATGACGAAAAGGCTCAAAAGAGGCTTGCCTCATCAGGGAAACCGGTAATCAACTTCGAGCTAAGGATTGTCGACGAAGAAGGAAAAGATGTGCCTTGCGGAGAAGTGGGCGAGATAATTCTTAAAAGCGAATCGGTGATGAAAGGCTACTGGAAACTTGAGGAGGAAACAAAAAAGAAACTAAGGAACGGTTGGTTGTACACAGGTGATCTTGGTAGGTTTGACGAGGACGGTTACGTCTACATAATTGAAAGGAAAGACGACATGATCATATCAGGTGGGGTGAATATTTATCCGAGGGAAGTGGAGGAAGTGATCTACATGCACCCGAAAGTCTCGGAAGTTTCCGTCGTAGGCGTGCCGGACGAACACTGGGGCGAGATTGTCAAAGCGATTGTAGTCCTAAAGGAAGGAATGGAGGCTAAAGAGGAAGAGATAATCGAGTTTTGTGGAAGGCATCTTGCAAGCTACAAAAAACCGAAATCAGTTGAATTTTGGAAAGAACTTCCAAAGAGTCCTCAAGGAAAAATTCTAAGGAGGGAGATCAAGGAGATAATTAAGCGCAGAACTGTTGACACTTGTGATCCGCAGTCTTATAAATAGATTGCCTTAGCTATGTTAGCTGCCTTCCTCGAGAAATTGGTCAACTCTTTACCGATGGAGATCCTGGTTTTTAATCGTAATTACGAGCTAATTTGGATGAACAGTAAGACTATGGAAAGTTTACGTGTGTCAGATTGGAAAAATTGGAAAGAGAAAAAATGCTTCGAAGTTCTATTCCGAAGAGATCTTAAGTGCGATTTCTGTCCTCTTTGCGAGTCTGAAGATTTAGGGAGTGTGCGTACGTCCGTAGTTGAAGATCGCGCTTCTGGCAAATATTTGAAGATCTCCGTTTTCCCGTTAGATTATGAAGGAGATAAGAATGGTCTTCTCTATGTAGAGATGATCCAGGACGTAACGGAACAGAAAAAAGCGGAAGAGGAACTAAAAAAGCTCAGTGATTTTAATGCGGCTATTATAAAAAACGCCCCTGTTGCAATTTTTACAATTGATAAGACAGGAAAGTTCATGAGTGTTAATCCAGCTCTTGCGGCCATATCGGGGCTCGGGGATGAAGCCGAAAAGAAATTGTTAAAATTCAACTGGCTTCAAAACAAGTATACGATAGAGTGCGGACTTGCAGATTACATAAAGAGGGGTTTAGAAGGCGAGCCTTTTGAACTTCACGACTTTCCGTTTACGAATTACAAGGGGACAAGGGGACAGTTTTTACATTTTAGAGGCGTTCCCATAAGGGACAAAGATGGGAACGTGGAGTGTCTCCTCTGTATCATAGAAGAGACTACTGAAAAAGTTATGGCAAAGTTACAATCGATCCAAGACGCAAAAATGTCGGTTATAGGAAGACTTATGACAGCAGTTGCCCACGAACTCAATAATCCGCTTGCGACAATCTGTGCCAACTCCGAACTTGCCTGCGAACTCTTCGAAGAAATGAAAAAGAGAAGGAACAAAGAGATGGACGAGATCTACGAGTGCCTGGAGGTTATCCAGAAGGAAGCCTTCAGATGCAAAAGAATCATAAGGGACATGCTTAATTTGACAAAAAAAGAGAGTTTTGAGTTTAAGGAAATAGATGTTGGCATATGTATTAAGGAAGTACTGGCCGATTACCGCCAAAAACAGCCAAATGTAGAGATACGAGTACGATTGGAAAGAAAGCTGCCACCAATCCTTGGGGATTTTAACGCTTTAAAACAGTGCCTCTCGAACCTTATCCAGAATGCCTTTGACGCAGTAGAGACAAAAGAGAAAGGAATAATAAAGATTCAGGCCCATCGTGACGACGGACACGTAGTAGTAGAAATAGAGGACAACGGAGTCGGAATTCACGAGGCTCTGTTAGACAGAATTTTTGAGCCTTTTTTCTCCACGAAGAATGATGGCCGGGGGATAGGGCTTGGGCTTACTCTTTGCCACGAATTCGTAAAGCGGATGGGCGGTCGGGTTGAGGTAAGAAGCACCCTTGGAAAGGGAAGCTGCTTCAAGGTTATCTTTCCGGCTGCCAAAAAGGACTAAATAAATGATAAAGGTTCTTATAGCTGACGACGAAAAGTCTTTGGTTGACGTTTACAAAAAAAAGTTATCAAAAGAAGGGATGCAGGTCTTTACCGCGACGACTGGAAAAGATGCCATATCCATCATGAAGAATGAGAGCCTGGATGTTGCCCTTTTGGATATAAAGTTGCCAGATATCGACGGAATTGAACTTTTAAAAACCTTTAAATCTCTGCAGCCCACATCGGAGGCCATAATCCTTACTGGATTTGGATCGGTTGAAACGGCGGTAAAATCCATGAAACTTGGAGCATACGATTATCTTACAAAGCCATGCAAACTCTCAGAACTTCTAAATGTCATAATAAAGGCCCATGAAAAGAAGAGATTGACAGAAAAGAATTTGATTTTGGAAGAACATCTCTCAAGACTCAAATTTCGCGATACCCTCGTTGGGGAAAGCGAGGGGATGAAAAGGATTAAGGAGACAATTTCGCTTGTTTCTAAATCTGATGCACCAGTCTTAATACTTGGAGAGACCGGAACCGGAAAGGAGCTTGTGGCAAGAGCCATACATGAGAAATCCCGTCGGGCGGAAAATCCGTTCGTTGTCGTAAATGCGAGTTGTCTCCAGGAGAACATCTTAGAAAGTGAGCTTTTCGGGTACAAAAAAGGGGCATTTACAGGAGCTAATTCAGACAAGCTTGGGCTCATCCAGATAGCTGATTCTGGAACTTTCTTCGTAGACGAGATAGCCGATATGAGCCATGCCATCCAGGCAAAACTTCTTAGGGTTTTAGAGACAGGCAGTTTCAGAAGACTCGGAGACTTAAGGGAGATAACAGTGGATGTCCGCTTTATATCTGCTACGAATAAGAACATAGAAAGAGAAATTGAAGCTGGCAGATTTAGACAAGATCTTTTTTTTAGACTAAGTACCTTTGTTATTGAAATCCCGCCACTTAGGCAAAGGAAAGAGGATATCCCTTTACTCGTTGACTACTTCTTGAAATTCCGCGTAAAAAAAAGTGAGGTGAAGTCAATCTCCAATGATGCTCTAAAAGCCCTAATAAATTACGACTGGCCTGGCAACGTAAGGGAACTCTTCAACGTACTAGAGAGGGCCGTTTTAGTAGCGGGAGAGAGGGAAGAAATCGATCTAAAGGATCTGCCAATAAATCTTTTAAGTTCTAGACAATCGAAAATCTTCGTCCCGGAGCTTGGAAATAATAATAAGCTGAACCTAAAAGAGATAGAAAAAATGCATATCCAAAGGGTTCTTGAACTGACAAAGGGTAACAAAAGTAGAGCATCGAAGATCCTTGGTATAAGTCGAAAAAAACTTTATAACCTTCTCAAACCTTCATAGGCCAACTCTTGCTCACTTTGGTCGCTTTTGTCTCCAAAGGAAACAGTCAAAGAGATGGATGGTGAATAAAGGGCCTTTTTTCTTGTGTCAATTATGGCACGGAATATGCTAAAAATTATGTGAAAATTTTAACTTTCTTTTTCGCGCTATGGATGCTTTAGAGAACCAAAGGATATACGCTTGTATCCAGTGTGGGAAATGCACAGGAGGGTGTCCAGAATCGGGAAGGACCCCCCTTAATGTCAGAATGATTGTGAGAAAAAATCAGTTTGGAATAGCCTCCACAGGCTCGGATCTGTGGTATTGTACGACGTGTGGCTCATGTACCATCAGGTGTCCGAGGGATGTGAAGCCACAAGAAGTAGTGCTCCATCTTAGAAGCATACTCGTAGAGTCTGGCGAAGTATCTCCTTCCATTCAAAGGGCCCTTGAAAATACTTTTTTACAGAAGAATCCCTTCGGACGGGCTCGCTCAAAAAGGGGTGAATGGGTTGAAAAATCTGGCCTTGAGATAAGTCACGGGCACAAGATCCCGGATTCGAGAATCCTCTTTTCTTGTTGCGTTAATGCCTACGATCCAAGATGTATGGTGATTCCTACAAATGTTGCTAAGCTTCTAAATTCCTGCGGCATAAAATTCGGAGTGCTCAAAGAAGAAGAGGCGTGCTGTGGAAATGAGATAAAAAGACTAGGAGAGATGGGCCTCTTTGAAGAGCTAAGGGATGAAAACGTTTCTAACTTCGAAAAGTACGGAATAAAGGAAGTTATAGCAGTTTCCCCCCATTGCATGAACACCATAAAGAACGAGTACAATGGGAGAGGTTTTAGGGTATTCCACTATAGCGAACTATTGTGGTCTGCCATAGTCCAAGGGCTTCTTACGCTTAAAGGAAGCTACAGAAAAAGAGTTATTTACCACGATCCGTGTTTTCTAGGTAAACAGAATGGAATTTTTGAAGAACCACGAAACATTTTGAGATCGATTGATGGTCTCGAACTTTTGGAATTTACAAGATCTAGGGAAAATTCCCTCTGCTGTGAGGGAGGAGGAGGAAGGATGTTCTACGAAGTCGATATCACATACGTAAGGAATGCAAAGATAAGAGTTGCCGAAGCAAAGGAACTGGGAGCTCAAATCATAGCGGTTGCCTGTCCTTTCTGCCTTATGACTCTTGAGGAAGAGGCAGTGGAACAAGGCATAGAAGTAAAGGAAATATCAGAGATCATAATGGAGGTTTTGGAATGAACATCTTAGTTTTCGTAAAGAGGGTCCAGGCAGCCCAAGAAGAGGAACTAAGAATAGTTGGAGACGGGGAGCGGGTAGACCTTTCCAAACTGCCGTACAAGATCAATGACTGGGATAATTACGCGTTGGAAGAAGCGTGTAGAACAGTTGAAAAACTGGGAGGCCAGGTAACAGCCATAACTATAGGAGACAAAGAGGCTGATGAAGTACTAAGAAGGTCTTTGGCAATGGGGGCCAAAGATGGATTACTTCTTGAAAAACCTGAGACTCTTTTGGATCCGGTGATTAGAGCATCTTTGGCTTACAACTTTCTCACAAAAGAAAAGATAAAATTCGACGTAATACTCACAGGAGTTCAGGCCGAAGACGATCAATACGGTGTTTTCGGTGGATATCTGGCAGCGCTACTCAGTCTCCCCTACGTTTCACTAGTCTGTGGAATCGAAGAGTGGAGCGGAAGTTACGCAGTTGTAAGGAGAGAGCTGGAAGGCGGCTTAATGGAGAGGGTAAAAGTGGATGTTCCTTGTGTCCTTTCGATTCAAACGGGTATAAATGAACCACGTTACGTTTCCATAATGGGTATCAGGAAGGCATCCCAGATACAGAGGAAGGTTTACGATGCACACCAGTACATGGATGGGCTTTCCGCGACTATTGAGGTTATAAAATGGAGCTACCCACCGAGGAAAGAAGGAGCAACCCTTTTGTCATCCGACATAGATACTGCCTGTCGTGAAATATTGAACATTCTTCGCGAAAAGGGGGTATACCAATGAGTTACGGTCTTTTAATCGCCGATGTAAGAAGAAACGTGTTTCAGGAGAGGAACTTAGATTTAGTCGGTTTTTGTAATCTGGCCGGAATAGATCCTTACCTTCTTTTACCAAAAGGTGAATATGAGATCGAATCTTCCCTTTTCAAAAAAGTCTTAATTGCAGATGTGGATGAGGATCGGTTTCTCAACCCATTAATCATGGTCCACATATTGGAAAAGGTTATAGAGAGATTCAAAGAACCTTTTGCCATTGTACTTTCCGCATCGGCTTCTGGTATGGAGATAGCCCCTTATGTGGCAGGCTACTTTAAGGTCCCTATTGTCACAGATGTGGCAGACTACGACAAAGACTCAAAAGTGTTCTTCAAAAGTTACTATTCAGACAAAGTATTCGCCCACGTAAAATTAAAAGAGGAGAAGTTTTACGTTCTGACTCTAAGAAGTGGGAGTTTCAAAGACCATATAAAGAGTAGATACGAAGAGACTTCCCAAGAGATAATAGATGGTTTTGCCGATACCGACAAAAGGATATTTTTGGGCTACCTGGAAGAAGAAAAAGAGGAAGTGGATATTACGAAAGCTGATTTTTTGATATCTATTGGACGGGGAGTGGGTAAAAAGGAAGAGATTCCTCTATATGAAGAACTGGCTTTACGTCTTCGAGCCACCCTTTCCGCATCAAGACCCGTCATAGATAAGCTTTGGCTTCCAAAGGAAAGACAGGTCGGGACATCTGGAAAGACAGTGAAGCCCAAAGTCTATTTGGCCATGGGGATCTCTGGTGCTTTCCAGCACATACAGGGTATGAAGGATTCGGAATGTATAATCGCGGTGAACAAGGATCCGGATGCCCCCATATTTCAATATGCCCACTACGCAATAGTTGGGGACATGCACAGAATAAGGGACCGTTTACTTGAAATTCTAAAAGGGTCGTAAACTTGGACAGTGATGTCGTCATAGTCGGTGGAGGAATAGCCGGAATCAGTTGCGCACTCGAGATAGCATCTCTGGGAATTACCGTGACTATCGTCGAAGAGGGTCCTTCCATAGGCGGCAAGATGATTATGCTCGATAAAACATTTCCAACTCTTGACTGTTCCTCGTGCATACTAACGCCAAAGATGGCAGAGGTATCTTCTAATTCAAGGATCTCTCTTCTTACCCTATCGAAACTTGTCGAAGTACAAAGGGACAGAGATTCTGACTTTCTAGTAAAGGTTCTCTCTTTACCTCGGTATGTCGATGAAAGAAAATGTACAGCCTGTGGAGCCTGTGCTGATGTCTGTGCGATGAAAGGAAGGGTTCCTGACGAATTCAACCTTTTCATGAGTAAGAGAGGAGCGATATACTTACCTTTTCCGCAGGCTGTTCCCCAGAAATACCTAATTGATAGTAGTTCTTGTCTTTACCTCACCAAAGGTAAGTGCAAAAGAAGATGCGAAGAAGTATGTCAAAGGAAGGCTATAGATTTCACAGAATTGAAAAGAATAACTGAAATTCGATGCCGGGCAATCGTTATAGCTACTGGTTTTGACCTCATAGACGCTTCACAGATAAAAGAGTTTGGCTACGGAAGAATACCTTCCGTTTTGACATCCCTCGAATTCGAAAGGATACTTTCCGCAACGGGTCCAACGAATGGAGAGATTGTAATTGGCGGTAAAGTGCCAAAAAGATTCTACTTTGTACAATGTGTGGGCTCGAGAGATTCTCAAAGGGGTGTAAGATACTGTTCGCGCGTCTGTTGCATGTACACGGCAAAACATGCCTTCATTGTTAAAGAGAGGATAAAGGATGCCAAAATATGGATCTCTTACATCGATGTGAGAGCGTACGGCAAAGGTTACGAGGAGTTTTTCAAAACTGTTCAGGAAGCAGGGGTCTTGTACATAAAGGGTATTCCTGGGGAGATTGTGAATAAGGGAGAGACCCTTTTAGTGAAGGTTGAGGATATGTTAAGCGGACAAGTAAGCGAGATAGAAGTGGATGTCGCTGTGCTTGCTTTAGGAGTTAAGCCAAAGGAGGGTATTTTTGACCTGAAAAGGATGATCGGCGTCCAGCTCGATGAGTATGGGTTCGTAAAAGTCGATCCTCAAAGATCGAGTAAGACGAATATTAGCGGTGTATTTGTGTGTGGATTTGCGAGTGGGCCAAAAGACATACCAGATGTGGTTGCCCACGCAACGGAAGCATCGGCATCGGTCATAGAGTATATAAAGGGGAAAAGGTGAAAGTAGGTATCTTCATCTGTCACTGCGGTCACAACATAAAAGGAAGTGTGGATGTGGAAAAGCTAAGGGATTACTTTAAAAGTTTGCCACACGTAGGAGTCTCCATCGATTACACCTTCCTCTGCTCGGAAGTGGGTCAAGATTTGATGAAAGAGGCCATTCTGAAAAATGGTATCGACCGCGTAATTGTTGCAGCATGTGCACCCTCTTTCCACTCGGAACTATTTAAGGATGTGCTTAGAAGCTCTGGACTTAACCCATATATGTTAAAAAGGATAAGTATCAGAGAACACTGCTCTTGGGTTGGCGAAGACATAAAAGGCAACACAGATAAAGCAAAGAGATTGATTATTGCCGGTCTTTACTCGGTCTGGCACAGCGTTCCTAGGGAGGAGATGAGATCGGAGACGCTAAAATCGTGCCTTATCATAGGAGGTGGAGTTTCCGGTCTAAGTGCCGCCTCTTTTCTCACAAAGATGGGAATCAAGGTCTACCTTGTGGAAAAGGAAAAGGAACTCGGCGGAAACTTAAAAATCATAAGGCAGGTTTGGCCAACGAAAAAAAGCGGAAAAGAAATAATCGGAGAGATTTTGCTTGAGATTGAGAAGGATAACTTTGAGATTTTCACTGAAACAGAGATTGAAGGAATCGAAGGATATCTTGGGAATTATACGGTGACTCTCATAAAGCACGGTCAAAAAAGGAGCGTAAGCGTAGGTGGAATTATAGTCGCATGCGGTTTCGTTCCATTCGATCCCAAAGATAAGCTCGGAATTCCCTACGGGCATGATGAAAGGATTCTTACAACAGTAGATCTTGAAAAGGAGGAAGGAAAAATCGAGGCAGATGGCAGTCTAAAAATTGCGATTCTACACTGTGTCGGTTCAAGGGATGAGAGAGTTGGAAGGGTTTACTGTTCTAGGATATGCTGTATGAACGCATTGAAGGCGGCTTATGAACTCAAAGAGAAATACCCAGATGCTAGAATAGAATGCTTCTATATGGACGTAAGAGCTCATCCAAAAGGTGGAGAGGAATTTTACGAAGAGGTACAAAGAAAGGGTGTTATTTTTACGCGCTCAAACGTGTCAGAGATAATCTCCACGAAAAGTGGGGTTCTTATAAGGGGTGAGGATACCCTTTCTGGAGAAATTTTCGAAAGGCTATTCGATTTAGTCATCCTTTCAGTTGGAATTGGGCCCCGAGAAGATGCAAAAAGGATCTCACAGCTTTTGAAGATCCCCCTAGATAAGGACGGTTTTTTCTTAGAAGCCCATGCAAAGCTTAGACCGTTTGAGACGCCGCTTAAGGGAATATATATTTCCGGATGTTCTTCCGGACCAAAAGACGTAGAAGAGTCAATAAACCACGGAAGGGCAGCGGCACTTAAAGTTTTTTCTCTTATAAATCAAGGTTTTGTATCTATTGAGCCTTACATCGCGAAAGTAAACGAAAAAAGGTGCAGCGGCTGCCGCATGTGCGAAGAGGTATGTGTTGCAAAAGCCATAGTCTATGAAAGTACTAAGCGAGTTAGAGTGGAAGAAGCCCAGTGCATGGGATGCGGACTTTGCGCTTCTCAGTGCCCCTCATCCGCAATCACCCTTGAAGGTTATAGCGACCGTGAGTTAGCTGACGAGATAAGTGGATTAGTCGAAAAGGGATGGGAGGAATTATGGAAAGTGGCATAAATATAGTAGGATTTGCCTGTTCTTACTGCGCATATAAGGCATCAGAGATGGCCGGTAGTCTTAGGCTTAAATATCCTGAAGGAGTGGTGATCGTACAGGTTCCGTGTTCGAGCAGGGTGGATCCCGCCCTAATAATAAAAACCCTCTTTGAAGGAGCTGATGCTGTTTTTGTTGCGGGATGCCATCCCGGTGACTGCCATTTCATAAAAGGTAACTATTACACGAGAAGAAGAATCTATGCTTTAAAGGAGATGTTGGATGCGTTTTCGATGAAAGGTAGGTTAAAACTTTTCTGGATAAGTGCATCCGAGGCTAGGAGGTTCGTGGAAAAAGTCCAGGAAATGTATAGCCAAATCAAAAAGGAAAAAGATGAAGGGTAAAAGAATAGAAAACGGTGACCTCATAAAGACACTGGATGTATACCTAAAAGAGACAAGGGGCATCCTCTTTGCCTTTGACGTGGAGAATAAGAATTATAAAACGAAGATGTTTAAAGAGCTGCCCAAAGATATACGCTTTTTGAATCCTATCTTTTATGTCAACTCCTCCATATACCTTAGGCGCGTCTTCTCTGAAAGTATTAAGATAGTTGCGATTCTCAGACCCTGTGAGACGAGAGCTTACGTGGAACTGACGAAACTTTCGCAAATTGAAAGTAGATCGGTGATTTGTGGCTCTTTTGACTGTTTCGGAACTGTCTCCTCGAAAAAAGAGGATTTTTCATTTCCTTACGACCCCAGGGAATTAAAAGTCTTTTTAGAAAGCTCTGGTCTTGTAAGATACGCATGCCAAGTGTGCGGCCATAAAGAAGGTATCTTCGGTGACTTTGGATTAAGGTACGACAAAGAATGGAATCTGTGGTTCATCCCATACACTGAGAGGGGAAGGGTCCTATTCGATCTTATCCCCTCAGAAGAAACGGAGATACCGTTTGAGTTGGAGGTGAAGGAAAAAAAAGATGAGACAACATTTAAAACGAGCCTTTCCGAATTTAGAAAAGATTTTGAAAGATGCATCATGTGCTTGAATTGCAAAAATATGTGCCCTGTGTGCTTCTGTGTTGATTGTCTCTTCAATACTTTAGAATACCTCCCAAAAGGCGATGAACTCATAAATACGATTTTAAGATGTGGGAATACGGAGCTACCAAAAAATGTGGAGATCTACCACTTCATAAGGATGTACCACGTCTCCCAAACATGTGTCGGATGCGGAAGTTGCGAAGAGGCCTGTCCTCAGAGCATACCCTTAACTAAGTATTTCAAAGGAATCTCCGGGCGCCTACAAGGTATATTCGACTACTTGCCGGGCAAGAACTTTGACGAAAAGATCCCTTACACAACTTTCAAAGAAGATGAACTTCCCTATGCAGAAGATTGAGGAAAGAATATTCGAATACACAGGATACAAACAGGAAGACTTTTCCGTCTGCTTGGGATGTAAGATCTGTGCTTCCGTTTGCACCTTAAATGACGTTGGTTTTAAAGTAAACCCTCAAGAATTACTCCTTTCCCTTTTTATGGGATTAAAGATCAAAAACCACGTGCTTATAAATTTGTGCACGAGTTGCTATAGATGCACGGAGTCGTGTCCGTGGGAGATAAGGATTCCCGAGCTTGTCCGGGCAATAAAGGAGATTACAGATAAAGAAGAAAGCTTCACCAAAGCCATGAAGGAATCTATAAGAATCTTCGGAAGGGTTTATGAACCCTACGTCATATTGAGGGTCCTTCCGACTATCATCCTCAAGGGATATGTAAAGTACCTCAAGAGGTGGAAAGATTACATAAACTTTCACCTACCAACTTTTGCGGGAAAAAAAGGATGACATACGCTTACTATCCTGGCTGTGCCCTTAAAGGTTCGGCAAAAAGGCTCGATCTCACATTAAGGAAGCTTTTTAGTAGGCTCGGCTTGACGATGAAAGAAATACCGGATTGGACTTGTTGTGGGGCACTGGAGTACGGGGATAGAAAGCAAATAATACTTAACTCTAAAAAAAACTTAAATAAAGCGTCTTTTATATCCCGAATGGTTATTGCGGCATGTCCTTTGTGTGTGAAAAACTTGAAAGAGAGTGAAAAAGACGGAGAGTTCTCGATTTTCCACCCACTGGACCTACTCAACGTAAAACTTATCCTATCGGCGGAAATAAAAAACGACTTAACGAATCACATATTTACACCCTATTATGGGTGCCTCCTTATGAGACCGAAAGAGACGGCGCTAAAGGACAAGGAGGTGATGGAAAAGATAATAAAAGCCCTCGGAGGAGAAGTGTGTGGAACGGAAATAAAGGATAAGTGCTGCGGCGGAAACAGATTCTTCATAGACAAAGATCTGGCCTTCAATCTTTCGAAAATAATCCTTGAAAGATCGAAAGGAACTTTTGTTGTCTTCTGTCCTTTTTGTCACTTAATACTCAAAACGTTTTCGGGTGATAGAAAAGTAATCTATTTTACGGAGCTTTTACTCTACGTATTGGGGGATATAAAAAAGCTATGAAGATAGCGGTGATAGGTGGGGGGATAAGCGGGATCTCTGCGGCAAAAGTAGCTTTAAGATTCGGCCACGAGGTCGTGATCATAGAGAAAGAAGAATCTCTTGGCGGCCTTATGGCAAAAATAGCCAACTGTCGGGTTGGGTTTAAGACTTTCTTTGACGAAATAAAAGATGAGCCAAACCTTAAAGTCATGACAAAAAAGGTCGTTTCGGGACTGGAGAAGAAAAACGGACGATTTTTTCTTACCCTAAACGGTTACGAGACAATAGAGGCAGATAGGATCATAATCGCCGTAGGACTTTCTGTCTACGAACCGGAATTCAGAAAAAAAAGGGTTCTTTCTAGCTTCGATTTCGATTCCATAATCGATCAAAGAAATGAAACCCTTCCTGAAGATTTTAGAAGGATCGCATTTGTCCTTTGTGCGGGCTCAAGAAGGAAGGAATATCCTTTGTGCTCCGCGGTCTGCTGTTCCTATACCCTTAGGCAAATAAAATGGACATTTATGAGATCGATGCCAGAAATTACCGTTTTTTACAATGATCTCAGATTCTTCGGACAGGAGTACTTTTTAGAAAGGTTGTTCAGAGAGGCCAATGTTAGGTTTCTGAGGACAAATACTCAGAACATAGAAGAGACTGAAGATTTTGTAAGGTTAAGGTACTATCTTAACGGGAAAGTCGTAAACGAAGATTTCAACTACGTTGTTCTTACGAGTTCGTTGAGGCCTAACTCAGAACTCATCCGGCTTGCGGAGATTTTCGGCTTTTCTCTCAATCAGTACGGATTCGTTTCAGAGCCCTCACCTTTGAGAACTGACGCAGAAAATATTTTTGCCTGTGGCGGTTGTCTAGAACCTATGAATATAAAGGACTCAATCATAACAGGATACGCGGCGGGATATCTCGCATCCGGTGGTAAGGAACGGGAGAGAGAAAGGAAAAAGATTTTTCGGCTCGATGATCCTAGACCGGATCATTTTTCGGATGGCGGGAGTAGATTTGTACTCTATCTGGGGGCCAGTGATCCTTATACAGCAATGTTTTATGAGTTCTTTTCCCACAGATTTTTGGAGCTGGCATATAGACTCAAAGAAGAGGGCAAAGAAATTTACGTGCTCACAAGGAACGTCGTAGCTCCCTCCTACGGAGAGCTCCTCTACCAAGAGACAAGAAAAAAAGGGGTAATCTTCATACACCTTGAAGAATCTGATGAAGTGGTCTTCGAAGGAAATACTGTCCATATAAAAGGGCAAAGATCCATAAAAATAGAGGCTGATAGACTCATTCTTATGGAGGACCTTGTAAAGGACCTGAAAGATTGCGAGATACTTGGATTTACAAGATCAGAACCTCAGCTTAGATGGTCACCGACGAAGTGGGCAAATGATAGATACCATGTGGGTTTAGCGAGATACCCACGCGAAAAAAGATGGGAGATGAGGGAGTACTATGCGGCTTTGGCGGAGATGTTTTTGGAACCGGAAAAAAAACAGGTGGCCAAAGTTCAAGAAGAGAGATGTAGTGGATGTGCCTCTTGTGAGAAGTCGTGCCTATCGGGGGCGATAGAGATTCTAAGAAGGGAGACAAAAGTTACGCTTTTCGGTCCCTACCTTAAATTCTCTAAACCCGTGGCCCATGTGAGCGAAGATCTCTGTGTAGGATGTGGCTCCTGTGTCGCAACCTGTCCTTCCCACGCAATAGAACTTTAAACCGTTAAAATTTCCAGGGACAGAAAATACGCTCTAAAAGATCAGTTACAAAATATAAACCGAATCCCAAAATCCCCATCGCAAAAATACCGGCATACATGGAAGGGTAATCAAAGAGAGTGCTTCCTGTAAGGTAAATGTAGTATCCGAGACCGTATTTCGTCGCGAAAAGCTCAGCCACGTAGAGTACGGCAATAGCCGTTCCGATAGATTGCCTAATACCGGTAAAGACTGCGGGAAGGCAAAAAGGAAGATAGACGTGCAAAAATAGATGCCTTCTTTTGGCACCAAGACTTTTTATAGAGATGATGATCTCGGGTCTTAAATTCGTGGCACTGTCCCTTGTGAGAACCAAAATCTGAAAGAAGAGAATGATAAATATCATGAGTATCTTTGCGAAATCTCCCATTCCGAAAAAGAGAATGATGACTGGCACAAAAACAACCTTTGGGACGGGGTACATAAGATAAATGAAAGGGGAAAAGAGCCTGTTTAACGAATCCAGCTGTCCTATGATAAGCCCAAGAGGAGAGGCAATGGCTATGGCAAAAAAGATGCTTATGACGACCCGTTTTAGGCTTGCTAGAAAGTGTTTGCCTAAATCCTTTGAGAGATTTTCAAAAAATGCCATGAAAACTTTATAAGGAGTGGGAAAGATATCCATTTGGAGAATAGTAGCCCCGATCTGCCAAACACCCAAGATTATGCAAAAAGCCAAAAGAAGGCTCAATCCCTTCGATTCCATAGTTTTCCAATATGGTCACGGAGTTTAAGACAAAGGGACGTGAAAGTTTCGTCATTTCTTCGGATCGTTTTTTCCTCGTTTACTATTATCGGAGGATTCGTGTGGGGTGGGTCTAAAAGGATGAGAATCTTTCTTCCAACGTAGACTGCCTCCTCGATGGTGTGGGTCACAAGGATAATAGTCAAGTTCTCATCACGCTTAAGGTCGAGGATGAGATCCTGAAGGCTTTCCCTAGTTGGTGCGTCAAGGGAGGAGAAGGGTTCGTCCATAAGAATCAGATCGGGCTTTAGGACCAAAGACCTTGCAATTGCTGCCCTCTGTTTTTGGCCTCCTGAAACTTGGTGCGGGTACTTATCTTTTACATCCGAAAGGTTCAGTCTTCGGATCCAGTAATCGGATAGATTGTCAGATGAGGGTTTTCTAAATTTGAGACCGAGCTCTACGTTCTCTTTGATCGTCTTCCAGGGAAGTAGTCCGTAGTCCTGAAGAATAAGAGCCGTCTTTTCTCTTGGACCTTTTAGTCTTTGGTTTCCGATTATTATTTCACCCTCTTTGGGTTCAAGGAGCCCCGCAACCAAATACAAGAAAGTAGTCTTTCCACATCCAGAAGGACCAAGAACAGCAAGGGACTCACCCCTTTCAACAAAAAGTGAGAAATTTTTAAAAAGAATCTTTTGACGCTCATAGTAAAAGGTCACGTTCCTAAACTCTATCATCTTTTCAAAAACTGAGTGCTTATCGATTCAGAATAAGGAATGAATCTTCCGATTAAGTTTTTTTCACTAAGCCACTGGATAACGTCATTCCAAGCCGATTCTTCAGGAACTTTTGGTTTTGGAAATTCAGGAACTGGGTAAGATCCAAAAAGCGGCGAAGGAATAAGTTTTTTTTCGATAAGAAGTTTTGCGGATCTCTCTTTATCGGCGTTTATGTCGGTTATGGCTCTGTCGATGCAGGACAAAAATACTTTCACGGATTTTGGGTTTTTTTCTAGAAGCCTCTTACTTACGGAATATAAACTACCGCTTAATGTCGGGATTCTTCTATCGTCCAGGATTAAACGGGCACCCATAGACATTGCAAGGGTAGCAAATGGTTCTGGTAGACAGGCCGCTTTTAATTCTCCACGTGTTAAGGCAGCAAGCCTGTCAGGGATTCTAGGAATTGGGACCGTTTTTATCTCTTCGTATTTGAAACCTTCTTTTAAAAGCAACCTTTCTGTCAAATAATGGACGATCGTTGCCTGAGAAATCCCAATAGGAACACCTTTAAGATCGCTCGCAGAAGTGATATTGGAAGACTTGGATGAGACAATAGCGAACTGGAAGAACTTTTCTTTAGGGACCATGGCGTACCTTACCCCAATGACGCTAACCCTTTCTTTATTGAAAAGGGCAAGGGAGACAAGGTCATTTATGATTACATCCAAGCTTCCTGCAGCGACCAACTGGTCCCTCTCTGCTGCAGATGCGCAGGGAATGATTTCGACGTCGAGATTTGAAGCGTTAAAGTATCCCTTTTCTTCTGCCACGTAGATTGGAAGAACATCGAGAATCGGAAGAACACCAACTGTTAACTTAAACTGGGCCTCTTTTGTGTGGCCTAAAACTAAAGGCAAAAGAATGAAAATCATCGCGCACAGAAGTTTTTTTCCCATTTTTGCCTCCTACAATAGGATGGAAATCGTAAGCCCACTAAAGATAATGATGCTTATGTAGCCATTAATATTGAAAAAGGCCTCGTTTAAGCGTGTAAGATTATAAGGGGAGATTATCATATGCTCCTTAATCAAAAGAAAAAGAGTTATTGCCAGGGAGATGACGTAGGGTAGCCAGAAATCTAAAAATTTCAAAAGAACTAAAAGCCCCAAAAACATTGTGGCATGACAGATTCTTGCCAGAGACAGCGCAGTCTTTAGGCCGAATCTTGCGGGAATAGAATGAAGATTCGCTTTCCTGTCATACTCTACATCCTGACACTGGTATATTATATCGAACCCGGCGATCCAGAATGTGACGATAAATAGAAGTAACCAGCCGGGAAGATCCGAACTTGAAAAAGCTGAATTACGGATTGCTATCCACGCACCCAGCGGAGCAAGACCATCTGTGAATCCCAAAATGAAGTGGGAAAGGTAGGTAAATCTCTTTGTGAAATGGTAAAAAGTTAGAAAAAAAAGAGCGAAGGGTAAAAGTTTAAGGACGAAAGTACCGAGCCCGTAAGCCGCACCAAAAAGAAGAGCAAGCGAAAAAAAGAGGGCAAAATAGGCGGTCTTCTTTGTTACCTTACCTGTAACGAGTGGTCTTTTTCTTGTTCTCGGATTTTCTGTATCATAGGGGAGATCAACTATCCTGTTTAGGGTCATGGCATAGGTTCTTGCGGCCAAAAAGGCAAGGGTAATTAGCAAGAATTTCTTTATCTCCGGAAAGCCGCCCTCTGCCATAACCATGCCGATGTAGGCAAAAGGAAGGGCAAAGATCGTATGTTCAAACTTTATCATCTCCAAAAAATTAAGAAGAGACGAAAACGTCTTTCTTAAAGCGAGGTTATGGCCTTCCATTTCTCATCCACCCTTTTTACGATTTCAGGATCCATCCGCACAATCTCTGGCCAAGTCCTGGTGTATCCTTCTTCTTTAAACTTTCTTGTTGCATCAATGCCTATTTTACCACCGTATAAGGCTTTCGATGATGCGTGATCCAGCTCGTCGATAGGTCCCTCCATTAAGATTACGTCCCTTATCCAGTCAACGGATCCGAAGATGTGCCAAAAAACCTCATCCATATTTTTTAGGTCCACATCCTCGTCCAAGACTACAATGGCTTTTGTAAGGGCAAGCATGCCCAAACCCCAAAGAGCAGAAATGACCTTTTTTGCCTGCCCCGGATACCTCTTTTTTATTGAGACAAGAAGAAGGTTGTGAAAAACGCCAAAAGATGGCATGTTTATATCGTTTATTTCTGGGATGAGGAGCTTAAGGAAGGGTAAGAAGAACCTCTCTACGGCTTTCCCCATCCAGTAGTCCTCCATCGGGGGGATCCCTGTAACTGTAGCAGGTAATATTGGGTTTTTCCTCATAGTAATGGCGGTCACATTCAAAACAGGATACGGCGCCTGAGGCGTATAATAACCAGTGTGATCGCCGAAGGGCCCTTCCATCCTTCTATCCTCTATATCCACATAACCTTCAATTACGATCTCAGAGAAGGCCGGAACGTAAATTGGCTGAGTTTTACACTTTACTAATCTTACAGCTTCTCTCCTCCAGAATGAAACGAGCATGTACTCATCTAAATCTATGGGAAGGGGAAGCACTGCCACCCAAATACACAGGGGATCGCCACCTAAAGCGACAGCACACGGGATCTTACGAATGCCGAGACTACGTGCTATATCTTCGTGTTCTCTGCCATTTTTGTGAGTTTGCCAGTGGACAAGGAGCCTTTTTTCATCAATCAGCTGGAGACGGTACATCCCCACGTTCCTTTTTTTTGTCAAAGGGTTATGGGTTATAAGTTGTGGAAGAGTAAGATACGGACCGCCATCTTGGGGCCAAAACTTAGGAATGGGAAGAATCCTAAGATCGACTTCATCTTCGACAAATAGGACCTCCTGGCAAGGTGCATTATTAACGGTCTTCAAAGATGTGGCTTCCTTTATTCTTTTGAAAAACTCATACCCAGTATTGAGTAGGTCAAAGACAGATCCTTTGAGATCGAAATTGAGAAGATCTTTCACCTTCTCTGAAAGCTCTGAAAGACTATTAAGGCCAAAGCATAAGGCCATTCTTCTTTCCGAACCGAAAAGATTCGTCAAAATGGGAATTTTATAGCCTTCGACGTTTTCAAAAAGAAGTGCTTTGTTAAACTGTGGATCGGATTTGCAAGCCCTGTTTGTGATTTCGGTTATCTCCAGATCTTTTGAGACAGAAACCCGTACTCTTTTCAGCTCACCCTTGCTCTCTAAAAGATCCAAAAATTCTCGAAGGTCCTTCATGGGAGCTCTTTACCTCATATCCCTTATCCGCACTTCGATCTCAGGATGATCCTTTAAAAGCTCAACTATTCGAGTAGGGTCCGTCTCGCCAAAGTGGTAAGGATATAAGACCTTCGGTCTTATCATTAAGGCTGCGTCTTTTACCATCTCTGGGGTCATAGTGTATGGCAGGTTCATGGGCAAAAAAGCTATGTCTATTCCCTTCAAATCCTTCATTTCAGGGATATTCTCAGTATCACCAGCAACGTAGATCCGTACATCTTCGAAAGTCAAGACATAGCCATTCCCTTCGCCTTTTGGATGAAAAGGTACACCTGTTTCCCTTTTGTGCACTAAGTTGTAAGCCGGAACCGCCTGGATAGGGATTCCGAGGACAGTCTTTCTTTCGCCATTTGCGATCACGATTCCGCCTTTTAGCCTCTCTTCACATTTTTTTGTGTAGACTATAACTGTGTCATTTTTCTTTATTTTTGCAATTGCGTCTGGGTCAAAGTGGTCGGGGTGATGATGGGTGATGAGTATTAGGTCAGCCTTTGGAAGCTTTGAATAATCTGCCATTTTTCCGTAAGGATCGATGTGGATCACTTTGTTTTGCCACTCCATCATGAGGCTTCCGTGACCTATAAAGTGTATCGTTAGGTCACCCCTAGCAGTTCTAATGACATCTTTTTCCTTTTTTGTTTGAGCAAATGAGGAAATAAAGAAGGAAAACAAAAGTAAGGTAGTGAGAAAAATCAAATTCTTTTTCGCCATTTTCGCCCCCGTAGTTAACAAAATTTCAAAGCGAAGAAGAAGCAAAGTTCGGCCGAATATTATCATATAAGGGTTAAAAACTCAACGAAGCCAGTTTTTACAAAATATGGTCGATCTTTGGCAATAAGGAAGTGATTTGACATTTGTCGATATATCTAATAGGATAATGTTTTTAGCATGTTCCATCCAAACGACATACTGGGAGGACACCAAAAAGCGTATGCTTAAAAGAACTGGAGCACAGATCTTTGTTGATGTCTTAAAATCCGAAGGGGTCGACACGATCTTCTGCTATCCAGGTGGAGCAACCCTTAACATTACCGATCGCTTGGCGGACTGTCCAGAAATAAAACAGATAGTTGTAAGACACGAACAGGGTGCTGTTCATGCGGCGGACGGTTACGCAAGGGCAACTGGAAAGGTGGGGGTCTGTCTCGTAACCTCGGGTCCCGGTGCAACAAACACGGTGACCGGTTTGGCGACGGCTTATATGGATTCGATCCCCGTTATCGTATTTTCCTGTCAGGTGAATACGAGCCTTATTGGGAACGACGCTTTCCAAGAAGCAGATATAGTTGGAATAACGAGACCCTGCACCAAGCACAACTACCTGGTAAAGGATGTAAAGGATCTTCCTAGAATAATGAAGGAGGCATTCCACATCGCAAGGACTGGAAGACCAGGCCCCGTCTTGGTTGATATACCAAAAGATGTAACGAGCGCGCTCACAGATGCAAAAATACCTGAAAAGGTCTTCATAAGAGGCTACCAGCCCAACTATAATCCCCACTTGGGACAGCTAAAACGGGCCCTGAGACTAATTGCCCAGTCGAAAAGGCCGATCCTTTACACTGGCGGCGGTATCATCTCATCGAGTGCCTCGGCTGAACTTGTAAAATTTGCTGAGATGCTTTCGATTCCTGTAACGAGTACGCTTATGGGGCTTGGCGGATTTCCCGGTACCCATCCCCTATTTCTAGGAATGCTCGGTATGCACGGAACGTATGCCGCAAACATGGCAATAACGGAATCCGACGTCATAATAGCGATCGGTGCTAGATTCGACGATAGGGCAACTGGAAAGATAGATGAATTCGCGCCAAAGGCCAAAATTATCCACATCGATATAGACCCAACATCTATAAGCAAAAACATAAAAGTGGATATCCCAATCGTCGGAGACTCAAAGATAGCTCTAAGGAAAATGATAGAAATATACGAGGAGGAAAAAGGCGAATTTGCTGAGTTCCACAAAAGCATAGGTGCCTGGCATGAACAGATAGAGAACTGGAAGAAGGAGTATCCCTTAACCTACGTGAGGGATGGCACACTTAAACCGCAGTTTGTGATAGAGAAGGTATACGAGATCACAAAAGGCGATGCAATAGTGGCAACAGAGGTTGGACAGAACCAGATGTGGACTGCCCAGTTTTACAAGTTCATAAAACCGAGAACCATACTCACATCCGGTGGTCTTGGGACCATGGGATATGGGTTTCCTGCAAGTATTGGGGCTCAGGTGGCTTTTCCGGACAAACTTGTGATAGACATCGCTGGGGATGGGAGCATTCAGATGAATATCCAAGAACTTGCCACTGCAATCCAGTATAATTTGCCCGTCAAAGTCATAATTCTCAACAACGGATACCTAGGAATGGTTAGACAGTGGCAGCAGCTCTTTTACCAGAAAAGATACACTTGGTCGAAGATTTACTCGCCAGATTTTGTAAAACTCGCACAAGCCTACGGCGCCGAGGGTATGAGAATCACAAAAGAGGAAGAGGTTGAAGAATGTCTCAGGGAGGCTTTCTCGAATGGCAAAACTACGTTTGTGGATGTCCACATAAATCCAGAAGAATGCGTCTACCCTATGGTACCGGCAGGTGCTGCGTTAAAGGATATGTTACTGGTTTAGGAGGTTAAATTGAGACACATAATCTCGGTCCTTGTGGAAAACGAATTTGGAGTGCTTGCAAGGGTTGCCGGCCTTTTCAGTGCAAGGGGTTTTAACATAGAGAGCCTCTGTGTGGCCGAAACTTTAGATCCCACTCTTTCCATAATGACTATCGTCACAACGGGAAACGAGTTCATTCTGGAACAGATCCTAAAGCAGCTTAACAAACTCATAAATGTCATAAAGGTTGTCGATTTTAAGGATATCGACTATGTTTCAAGAGAGATGATACTTGTGAAAGTCGCAGCGGAGAACGAAAAGAGGGAAGAGATACTTAGACTTACGGAGATATTTAGAGGAAGTATAGTTGATGTTTCTCCGAAAACTTACACAGTAATGATCACAGGAGACGAGGAAAAGATAAAAGCTTTTTTGAACCTCATTAAGCCCTTCGGGATAAAGGAACTTGTAAGAACGGGTCCCATAGCCATCCCAAGGGGTGACAAGGCGATGAAGATAAAAGAAAAGAAAGGAGAGGATCATGGCTAGAATCTATTACGATGGTGATGCCGATCTTTCAGTTATTAAAGATTCTGTCATAGCCATAATAGGTTATGGGAGCCAGGGCCATGCACAGGCTCAGAACCTAAGAGACAGCGGACTCAATGTTATTGTGGCCGAGCTTAAAGGGACAAAGAATTACGATCTTGCCATCGAACATGGCTTCAAACCGCTAAGTGCAAAAGAGGCCTCCGCCATGGCCGACATAATCCAAATCCTCGCACAGGACAATGTTCAGGCCAAACTTTACAAGGAGGAGATTGAAGAGAGCTTAAAGGAAGGAAAAACTTTGGTCTTTTCCCACGGTTTTAACATCCATTACGGTCAAATAACCCCTCCACCTTATGTGGACGTGATAATGGTGGCTCCGAAAGGACCCGGACACCTAGTCCGCAGGGAGTACCTGCGGGGTGCTGGGGTTCCTTCCCTCGTTGCTGTTTATCAGGATTACTCGAAAAAGGCATTGGCTAAGGCTTTGGCATACGCAAAAGGGATAGGAGCCACAAGAGCAGGGGTCATCGAGACGACCTTTGCCGAGGAGACCGAAACTGACCTTTTTGGGGAACAGGCAGTTCTTTGCGGGGGCGTAAGTGAACTTATAAAGGCTGGATTCGAGACACTTGTGGAAGCTGGATACCAGCCAGAGATAGCCTATTTCGAATGCTTACATGAATTGAAGTTAATAGTCGACCTGATATACGAGGGTGGCATATCGTTCATGAGGTACTCCATAAGCGACACAGCCGAATATGGAGACATGACGAGGGGTAAAAGGATAATAAATGAGAAAAGTAGGGAAGAGATGAAAAAGATACTCAAAGAGATCCAAACTGGGGAGTTTGCCAGGGAGTGGATCCTTGAAAACATGTGCGGAAGACCGGTCTATAACGCTTTGAAAAAGAAAGAGAGCGAGCACCCTCTAGAAGAGGTGGGAAAAAGGCTAAGATCGATGATGAGCTGGATAGGGAGAAAAGATTGAAAAAGATCCCTGTGGCAAGCGAAGCAAAAAGGGTCCTTTTTATCTCGCTTGCCATTTTTTTTCTCTCTTTCGTTTTAAACTTAAAATCTCTCTCGATTATCTCGGTTGCCTTCGCCATCTTCATCCTCTATTTCTTCAGAGATCCTGAGAGAGTTGCCAATGTCGATAGTTCTTACATCCTTTCTCCAGCAGATGGCAAAGTTATGTGGATCAGACATATCGATTACGAAGAATTTGGAATAAAAAGGCACAATTGTATTTCAATCTTTATGTCGCCCTTTGATGTGCATGTAAACAGGTCACCCTGCGATGGATTAGTAAAAAGCGTAAGATATGAGCCTGGCAAGCACTTTTGCGCTTTCAAAAAGGATATCGAAACTAAAAATGAGAGAAATTACATCGTGTTGGAAACTCACGGGGAAGTAGTTCTTTTGATTCAGATTGCAGGATTTTTGGCTAGAAGGATCTTCTCGTACGTCAAAGAAGGGGAAAAGGTCAAAAGGGGAGATAGAATAGGTATGATTGCTTTCGGGTCAAGGGTTGACGTTTGTCTTCCGGCAAAATATGAGATAACTGTTTTAGAAGGCCAGAAAGTCAAAGCAGGCATTACCGTTATTGCGAAAAGGAGGGGTTATGGGGAAGAAAAAAGTAAGGAGGATCTACCTGCTTCCTAATATATTTACCTCGCTTAGTCTTTTTTCTGGATTCTGGGCTATCGCTGAAGCTTTGGAAAGAAACTTTGTGCACTCAAGCTCTGCCATTTTCATTGCATGCGTTTTCGACATTCTTGATGGTCGGGTGGCCAGAATAACAAACACGACGACCAGGTTTGGAGTCGAATACGATTCGCTTGCGGATCTCGTCTCATTTGGGGTGGCTCCGGCGATACTGGCTTATCTTTGGGCACTTTCTGCCTATGGGAGATTTGGATGGCTCGCTGGCTTTCTTTATGTGGCCTGTGGCGCTCTAAGGCTTGCAAGGTTCAATATCCAGGTGGAAACTGTACAAAAGAAGCATTTTCTTGGTCTTCCAATTCCTGCCTCCGCATCTATGATTGCGTCTACTGTGCTTTTCTGCAGTTATTTAGGGTATGGAAGAGAGTGCGATTCGGTCTTCATCCCTTTACTTTTGTATCTGCTCGCTTTTCTCATGGTCAGCAACATTAGATATTACGGATTCAAGGATTTTGATTTTGTGAGGGCAAAACCTTTCAGGACCGGAATAGGAGCGATCCTCGCACTGGTTGTCATCTTCATGGAGCCGAAAGTGACAATTTTTCTCATCTCTTCTGCCTATGTGATCTCGGGTCCATTAAGTGCGATCCTTCAGTCGAAGAGAAAGACTATCGAAGACTTTCATTTGGAAAGAAGAGAAGTATGAGATCGAGATGGTCCTCTATTACGGCATCCGCAGCCAGATTTGGGTTTTTGTAGGAGATGAATCGCACACCGGACTCATAAGCCGTCATCCTGTCTATTTCGGAGTCGCCTACAAACACGGTCTTTTCTTTTTCGACTTTTAGTTCGGCGAGTATTTTCATTACAGATTCCGGATTAGGTTTCGGATTTTTCACATCGAGTGCTGTCACTACAATATCGAAATAGGGCCAAAGGTCGTACCTGTCCATTATATGCTTCATCGTTGTTGTTCTATTCGTGCATACGGCTGTCTTTACGCACTTCCTCTTTAAGATCGAAAGGGTCTCCAATAAATTAGGTTCCATCCTGAGGTAGGTAACGAAATCGCTAAGGTTTACGTTGTTTTTCAAAAAATGATAAGCCTTTTCATACTCCTGTGGCTGGTCTCTAAATAAAAATTTTAAAGACTCCTGAACAGTGTGAGTATGGCAGTACTGAAGCTCGTAATCGGAGAGTTCTTCCCTTCCTAAAGATTTTGCAATGTGGTTGTAGAGCCTTCTATTCGCCTCCAGTGAATCGAACATGACCCCATCACAGTCATAGATGACACATTGAAGAGAGATTTCTGCGACCATTTGGGTCCCTTTCGTTTAACATAAGATTAGGCCAGATTCAACACCGTTGACCGAAAAACCGGATCTGATGGATAATTATGCGCGATTTAAAAGTCCGTACGAGGGGTTGGAAATGGATGAAATAAGACAGATGGTGGAAAGTGTCTCAAAGGTTCGACTGGAAATTGGAGAAAAGTACACTGTAAGGGTTACAGGTAGGACGAAGGAATTCGTTTACGTTGATTACGGTGATAAAAAGGAGGGTCTCATAAAAATAGAGGAATTTTTGAACGAAAATGGAGAAGTCTCTGTAAGGGAAGATGAGACACTAGAAGCATACTACGCTGGTCAGGTTTCAGGTTTTAAGCTCTTTACGATCCTACGGGAGGGTGTTTCAACCATAGACTTGCAGAGGATTAAAAAAGCTTACGAAACAAATACCAAGGTGGAGGGTAAAGTATTTGGGAAGATGAAAGGTGGATTCGAGGTACACGTGGGAACTGTGAAGTGTTTCTGTCCTCACTCTCAGATGGGAGAAAAGGATGAAAATTTCGAGGATTTTATAGGGAGAGTCCTTGAATTTAAAGTCCTCTCCTTAGAAGAGGACGGGATAAACGTTGTCCTTTCGAGAAAAGAGCTTCTAAGAGAAAAGAGGGAGAAATTAAAGGAAGAGCTCAAAGATGTGTTAAAAGAGAATTCACGTGTGAAAGGAAAAGTTAAGAGTATAAAAGAAAACGGTTTGGTTGTGGATATTGGGGGGTTAGATGGATTCATCCCGAAAAGCGAGATAAGCTGGAGCAACGTAAAAAACTTGCATGAGTTGTTCTCAAATGGCGAAGTGCTAGAGGTCGCCGTAAAAGAAGTCGACTGGGAAAGTGAAAAGATAATTTTGAGCATAAAGGAACTCATTCCTGATCCATTCGTAGAATTTCAGGAAAAATACGGAATCGGAGATCTAGTTTCTGGAACTGTGGCAAAGGTAGAGGAGAATGGAATACTAGTTAGGCTCGATCGAGAAATTTTTGGTTTTGCACCTCTTTCGAAGCTGAGCAAAAAAAGAAGGATAAAGGATCCGAAGGAGTTTTTCAAAGAAGGCCAGATACTTAAGGTGCGAATACTCGATGTGGATCGGGCTAAGAGGAGAATATTCCTTGCAGTGGAAGAGGAAGAAGAGATAGCCTATCCTCATGTCGGTCGGATTATAGAGTGTCAGGTAGTTAAAGCCCTGCAAAGAGGGCTTCTTGTGGAGACGGAAGAAGGGATACTCGGATACGTTCCGGAAGGTGAATTGAGTTTAAAGGGAGAAAAAGCTAAATCAAAACATTATCTTCCAGGGACGAAAATGAGAGCTGCCGTTATAAATGTGGAGAAAGAAAGGCTTGTCCTTAGCGAAAAGAAAGTTAAGGACTTCGAAGAAAAGGAGGCTTACTTGGAGTACAAAGAGAGAATGGAGAAAATGAATCAGGGTTTCTTAAGACTTGGGGATCTCATAAGGGATAAACTAGAGTAAAGGACCGGTTTTCGGAATCCCAAGATGATTGTATGCTTTTTCAGTTGCCTTTCTTCCCTGGGGGGTCCGGATAATGAAACCCGACTTGAGTAAGTACGGTTCTACAACTTCCACAAGAACGTCCGGTTCGATAAGAAGGGTCGAAGAAAGGGCTTCTATTCCACAAGGACCACCTTTGTAATTTACGATGAGAGTGGTTAAGAGTTTTCTGTCCAAATCACTTAATCCTTCCGAGTCTATACCTTCGAGCTCTAATGCGTCTACCACAACAGACCTTGTTATTCTACCTTTTGCCCTTACCTGAGCGTAATCCCTGATCCTTCTTAGAAGTCTATTCGCTACTCTCGGAGTACCTCTCGCCCTTTTTGCAGTCTCATAAGCTGCATCTTCATCTATAGGAATGTTCAGTATCGATGCGGATCTCCTGATTATTTTTACAAGATCCTCCTCTCTATAGAAATCGAGATCTCTTATGATTCCAAATCTTTCCCTTAAAGGTGCGGAAAGTAGACCAGCTCTTGTTGTTGCTCCGATCAAGGTGAACCGTTCAAGCCTGAATCTATGAGTTCTAGCGTGTATACCTCTGTCAAATACGAAATCCACAGCAAAATCTTCCATGGCGGGATACAGAAATTCTTCTACGCTTTTTGGTATCCTGTGTATCTCGTCTATAAAAAGTATGTCCCCTCTTTCTAGGTTCGTAAGGATACCCATCAAGTCTCCACCCTTTTCCAAGGCTGGTCCAGAAGATGTGACAAGCCGTGCACCCATCTCGTTCGAGATAATATGGGCAAGTGTTGTCTTTCCAAGACCTGGTGGCCCATTGAGGAGAATATGTTCCAAAGGTTCATTTCTTAAGAGGGCTGCTTCAATTGCTATCTTTAGTGTTTCAACGATCTTCTCCTGGCCTACGTACTCTCTGAGAAATCGGGGTCTTAAGGAAAGGGACTGTTCGTCGTCTTTTTGACGCGTTAAAAGCTCAAGAGTTCTGTTTCCGTCGCCCATTCTTTTTTACCCTGTATATTTCCTCGAAGAGTTCCTCCGAACTGGAAACGGAAGGATTCCTTTTCAAAGCCTCTTCAATCATTCTTCTGGCTTCCTTCACTGTGTAGCCAAGCTGGTTTGTAAGGACGTTTTCAACCGGTTTTTTGAAATCTTCGGGAAAGTAGTGAGGAAGCTTTACATCAGAACTCAAAGCGTACTTTGCCACTTTTCCCTTAAGTGTAGCGACTATCTTTTCTGCCCTTCTTTCGCCTACACCTCTAAGGGAAGTAAGGGCTTTTACGTTCCTGTCTTCTATATATTTCGCTATCTGGCCTATAGGTAAAACGAGGGCTTTCACAGCTGCAAGGGGACCCATATCTTCCACGGAAATGAACAGTTCGAAAAACTCTCTATCCAACTCTCTTGTAAACCCGACAAGAACCGGTTTTGGATTCCTTTGGCTCTGGTTGTAAGAGATGAATAAGGATATGTTCTCTCCTATTCTTACAGATCCCTTAATCTCCTGCATTACGTAAAAAGGCAAAAGGATCTCGTACCCAATACCTCCAACAAGGACCGTTGCCCGATCGTCATCTAAACTAATAAGCTGACCGGAGAGATACCTTATCACCTTTCAATCCTCTGGTGATCCTAAAAAACCCGGCCACAGCCGCAGCCAGAGCATCAGAGGCATGAAAGGAATTGAGCTGGTCCAAGCCAAGGATAGCCAAAACTGCCCTCTTTATCTGGTCCTTTTTCGCATCGCCGTATCCAGTTATAGCGTTCTTTATCTCCTTCGGGGTTAGGTCAAGATACCGGATCCTTCTTTCACATATAGTAAGGTAGAGAATTCCCAAGACCTGGCCTAGTGTTATGCCCGCCTTCGGATATCGCACAAGGGAAAACACATGCTCTATGATTACGAAATCTGGAAGGGTTCTGTTTAAAACATTACTGAACTCTGAGTAAAGTTTAAAGAGTCTTTCCGGTCTTTTTAAGTTTGGTGTGGTTTTTATGTATCCACTCTCCATTAAGCGAATGATTCCATTTTCAACTTTTATTGCACCGTACCCGGTAGCTCTTAACCCAGGATCGACACCGAGTATTTTCATTTCAAAAAATCATAGCAATTATACGTGCTCCGTGTAAATAGTTCCATGGGCAATAAATGTGTCTTCGGATTTTAAAAAGATTTAAGCTTGAGTTTGCTAATCTGGCCTTCTATAATTAGAGCTAGTAGTTATGAACAAGGGGGCGCAACATGGAAACAAAGGACTATTCTTTAGAAGAAGCCTTAGGAGAGGCGATAAGAATGGAGGAGGAAGGGAAAGAGTTTTATTTGGAGTTTTCTAAGAACGTCCGTGGTAATTGGTTAAAAGAAATGTTCAAAGAGTTGGCATTGGAGGAGGAAAATCACATAAAAACTGTAAAAAAGGTTTACGAAAAGATAAAAAACGAAGGAAAACTCGAAGATTGGATAGTTAACACCCAAAACAGGCCTCCAGTTTTTGGAAGTATCTTTGATGAGGCAGTAATAAAAGATGTAAAAGTCTTGGAAGACGAAATAAGTGCCACTTCCATGGCCATGGGCATTGAGGAGAAATCGATAGAGCATTATGAGAAACTAGCAAAGGCTTTCGAAACCGACCCAAAGCTAAAAAGGTTCTTTTTGACGCTCTCCTACGAAGAAAGGGGTCACTATTTGAGGATATTTGACGCTTTGGAGTATCTAAAGGATCCGGGATCATTCCTTCTTTTGAAAGAAAGATCCATGAGGAACGGAGGATAATCTGGAGTTTTGATTTAATGGCGTTAAAAGCTCAAGAATTGTAAATTTTACCCAAAAGAAATATCGATTGATTTTTTTCATTCAAACCCTATATACTTAGCAGGTTCTATGGAGAAAGTCCTCATACTTGGAAAAAAGGCTTTAGAAAGGGTTATAAACAGGATCTGCTACGAAATTGTCGAAAAAAATCACGGATGTCAGAATCTGAGCCTCATAGGTATAAGGACAAGAGGGGTCTATCTGGCATCTAGAATAAGGGAAGGGATAAAGTCAATTGAGAGTGTTGAAGTTCCAATGGGGATACTCGATATAACTATGTACAGGGACGATATATTTAAGCTTAAGTCTCCGAGGGTGAGAAAAACGGAGATATCATTTGATGTTAATAACATGGTCGTTGTACTAGTTGACGATGTGATCCACACAGGAAGGACGATTAGAGCCGCAATAGATGCGATAATGGATATCGGGAGACCAAAAAAGATCCAGCTTGCGGTAATCGTCGATAGAAATGAACGGGAACTTCCCATTCATCCTGACTATACTGGGATCCACTACAGAGTGTCCCCAGGTGAAGAGGTGTTGGTGAGGTTAAAAGAAGTGGACGGCGCTGATGAGGTAATTGTGACAAAGACCGAGTAAACGATATGGAATGGAAAAGGAAAGATCTACTGGGTATTAGGGATCTTTCAAAGGAGGAGATTCTTTTCATACTCGATACCGCTGAATCCTTCAAAGAGGTCTCAAAGAGGGACATAAAGAAGGTTCCTACTTTGAGGGGTAAGACCGTTATTACGCTTTTTTTTGAACCGAGCACCCGCACGAGAACATCCTTTGAAATAGCAGCCAAAAGACTGAGCGCCGACACTATAAACATCTCTTCAACGACAAGCAGTGTGGTAAAAGGTGAAACACTAAAAGATACCGTTTTAAACCTTCAGTCTATGCAACCCGATGTGATCATCATAAGACATAGCATGGCAGGGGCTCCTCATATCCTTTCTAGAATTCTAAAGTCCTCCGTTGTCAATGCAGGAGACGGTGCTCATGAGCACCCAACACAGGCCCTCCTCGATCTTTATACCATAAGGGAGAAAAAAGGGAGGGTAGAAAATCTTAAAGTAGCAATAATCGGAGATATAGCTCACAGTAGAGTTGCTAGATCGAACATCTATTGTCTTAAGAAATTTGGCAACGAAGTTGTATGCTGCGGACCACCGAGTCTTATCCCTCCATGCCTTGACCAACTTGGGGTGAAAGTAGAATTTAGGATCGAAGAAGCGATAAAAGATACAGACGTAATTATGATGCTGAGAATCCAAAAGGAAAGGGGAGGTATATCCTTTATACCTTCTGTGAGAGAGTATTCTTCCCTTTATGGCCTCCGATCTGAACACTTGCATCTCGCCAAAAAAGACGTGATTATAATGCATCCCGGGCCGATGAATAGGGGAGTTGAGATTATGGATGATGTGGCGGACGGTCCTTACTCTGTAATTCTAGATCAGGTGGAAAATGGAGTAGCTGTAAGAATGGCAATCCTTTATTTGCTTTTAGGAAGGGAACAGTGAGGATTTTGATAAAAGGCGGAAGGGTAATAGATCCTGAAACAGATTTCGACGCCGAAAGGGATGTCCTGATAGAAGAAGGAAAGATATCGAAGATTGGAAAAAAGATAGATGTAAAGCCAGAGGATAAGACCGTAATTGTAAACGCCAAAGGGCTGGTTGTCTGTCCGGGCCTAATAGACATTCACTGCCATTTGAGGGAGCCTGGATACGAGTACAAGGAGACGATAAAAACTGGTACTTTAGCCGCGGTAAAAGGTGGTTTCACATCCTTAGTCTCGATGGCCAACACTGATCCAGTAAACGACAATAAAAGTGTCACAGAGTACATAATAAGAAAAGCGAAGGAGGAAGGGTACGCGAGGGTATTTCCATGCGGGGCGGTAACGAAGGGGCTAAAAGGTGAGGAATTGTCGGAAATAGGAGAGATGGTCAAAGCAGGAATAGTAGCCGTCTCCGATGATGGATATCCCATTAGGAATTCAGCTGTCCTACGAAGGGCACTCGAGTACATAAAAATATTTTCAATTCCCCTTCTTTCCCATTGTGAAGATCCTGACCTTTCCACTGGATGCGTGAACGAAGGTTATTTTTCCCTTCTTACTGGACTTGAAGCTTCCCCACCTATAGCAGAAGAGTTGATGGTCATAAGGGACATAAAAATAGCGGGGTATGTGAACTCCCGTATTCATATAACCCACGTCTCTACTGAAGGAAGCATAAACGTAATAAGGGAGGAGAAAAAAAAGTTTGACAAACTAACATGCGATACGTGTCCACATTACTTCACCCTAACGGACGAATCGATCTTGACATTTGACGCGAATTACAAGGTTAACCCACCGCTTAGGTCTAAAAAAGATGTGGAATCCATAAAAGAGGCTCTTAAAGAGGGCGTGATAGATATTATATCCACTGACCATGCACCCCACGAAACTGGATCAAAGGAGGTCGAATTTGCTCTTGCTTCTTCGGGGATCTCTGGTCTGGAGACCGCCTTTGCCGTTTCCCTTTCACTTTTTCACGAAGGTGTGTTGGACCTTAAAGAAATAATAAAAAAGATGACGGTAAATCCAGCAAGGCTCATAAATGTTCCCTACGGAACTCTTGGGGAAGGAAAGATTGCTGACGTCATCGTTTTTGACCCATATCTGGAGTGGATCGTCAATAAAGAAGAGTTTGCATCCAAAGGGAAAAACACGCCTTTCCACGGAATGAGGCTTAAGGGGAAGAATCTTCTAACGATGGTTGGAGGAAGAATAGTCTATAAAGATCCAGATTTTGAAGTAGAAGAGGATTGATGGAAGAAGGCCTAATAATCGACAGCCATTCTCATTTCGGACCCTCACTCACCTTAGGAATAGAGGTGAGCGAGTCCGATCTCTTATCCCAGATGGCAAAATGTGGGATAGATTACGTAGTGATAATCCCATTCCCATCAACTGCCATTGCCTCAGACGAGATCAATCGCCAGATCCTCATTGAGGCAGAGAAGATAAAATCCTTCATTCCGTATCACTATATAAGGGAAGACTTCGACAGGGAGGATTTTGATCCAATCCCCTCGGGTTATTACGGTGGAAAATGGCACTGGATGCGGGGTAAACAAGACATGGCATCTAACTACTCGGTACTAAAAGAGAAAAGTCTCCCAAAACTCATAAAAAAATTGGAGGAGAAAGGTAAACCTATCCTTTTCGAGGAAGAGTTAAAATTCACTGAGATCTTCGTTGAGATGGCAGAGAATCTCAAAATAATAATACCCCATCTTGGCATGCTCGGTGGAAATCCAATAGATTTTTTACGTGCTTTTAAAGACAAGGAGAACGTCTACTTTGATACCTCGCTTGCACCAAGGGAAACCATTCTTAAATTCTGTGATACAGTTGGGCCGGAAAGGATACTCTTTGCCTCCGACGTCCCCTTTGGACGGATGGAGACAGAGCTTGATAAAGTGCTGAGTCTTCCTTTGTCCCACAGAGAAAAGTCACTTATCCTTTCCGGAAACTTCATAAGACTTACAGGATTTAACATCTAGCTGAAAAACTTGTAGATTGTTCAATTTTTCTAAGGGTTGGAGATGTTTGAGGTGTCAAATCGGAGGGGGTAGGATTCGAACCCACGAGGCGCCCAATGCGCCTAACGGTTTTCAAGACCGCCGCTTTCGACCACTCAGCCACCCCTCCTTTTTTCAATTATAACCACAATTTACCATCTTATCAACGAGCTTCCCCACGTAAGTCCGCCACCGAAGGCGGTAAGAAGGACCAAATCTCCTTTTTTTATCGTTCCGTCACGGACCGCTTCGTCGAGGGCAATAGGAACTGTTGCCGATGATATGTTGCCGTATTTTTCGATCGTCACATAGACCTTCTCCATGGGAAAATTGAGTTTTTTAGCCATTCCCTGGATTATTCTTAGATTTGCTTGATGGGGTATTATGAGGGAAATATCCTCCAATCTCACGTTATTGGCCCTCACAGCCTCCTCACAGGCTTCAGCGAACCTGTTAACAGCGACTCTAAACGATTTGTTTGCCTCTATCATCTTGAGGTAATGGAGACCTTTATCTACGCTTTCGTGGCTTATTGGAGTGGTTTTTGAGCCACCTCCAGGCATAAGGAGAGTATCTCCGTTTTCTCCGTCCGTATGGATATGGGTAGATAAAATCTCAGCTCCTTCTTCGGACTCCGTCACAACAGCCGCACCAGCACCGTCCCCCCAGAGGATACAACTCTCCCTCTCGTTCCAGTTCACAACCCTGCTCATTATCTCTCCGGCGACGACGAGAGCTGTTTTATTTGTCCCTGCTCTTATGAGGTTTACAGCCACATGGAGGGCAAAGATGAACCCGCTACATGCGGCCGTAATGTCGAAAGATACTGCATTTTTGCACCTGAGCTTAGCCTCAAGCCAATTCGCTCCAGCGGGGCAGTGGGTATCAGGAGTAATAGTTGCAAGAATGATTAGATCTACATCATCAGGTTTGATTTTTGCCATCTCCATTGCCCTTTCGCATGCAATTTTGCACAGGTCGGAAGTTGCTACATTACTTTCGGCTATCCTCCTTTCTTTGATTCCGGTTCGGGTGTAGATCCACTCATCGGTTGTGTCGAGAATTTTCTCCAAATCGTGGTTGGAAAGAATCTTTTCAGGTACGTAAGAACCCGTTCCGACAATCGATATCTTCTTCATTGCACAGCTCCAGGCGTTAATTTAAGATAACATTAAAGGCAGACTTGTCAAGCAAAACCTAAGAACATGTGTTATACTTAGCGCCAGAGGTGAAGATTCAAAAGGAAAAGTGGATAAAGATATCAGGTATAGGGCTGAGTTTAGCACTCCTTTATCTAGCAATTCGTGGTGTAAAGCCAGAACTAGTTCTCGAGACCTTACGGAGACTAGATATAAAAATGCTTTTTATTCCCGTTTTTTTTGTCTTAATTGCCTCTTTTCTCAGCGCAGCCAAATGGTCAAAGATAGTAGGGTATGGTGTTTCTGTGAAAGAGACCTTTGTTTCACTTATTATAGGACTCTTTATAAACAACGTTCTTCCTGCAAGGATCGGAGAGATAGTAAGAGCGTATGTCCTCGCAAAAAAGAGGGCCATACCCTTTTCTTATTCCTTTTCCACGGTTATCATTGACAGGTTTTTCGACCTTGTAGGGCTTTTACTTTTGGTATTCGTTTTTTTTCCTAGAACCGGTCTTCCCCTTTGGATTTCAAAGTTGCTTGTGGGTTTTGTTGGATTTATGGTTTTGGGTGTCATAATCCTCATCTCTGCAGGTAAGGATACGGTCTTTTCTTACATAATCGAAAAAATCACGAAAAAGGGTAAGAAGTGCTCAGGAAAGATTGTAAGCAGAATTAGAGAGATCCACAAAAACGTAAGAAGAATAAACTCTCCAGTTTCACTCGCTTACATATCATTCATTTCCTTTTTTCAGTGGCTTTGTATGAGCTTTAGCCTTTATATGGTAATCAAATCTTTTGGGATCTCCATAAATCCATTCTACGTACCCTTTGTCTGCGCCTTTTTAAACATAGGAATAACCCTTCCCTCTTCACCTGGGTACGTGGGGTTATATCAGTTTCTCCTTGTTTACCTTCTTTCAATTTTTGACGTACCAAAACACGAAGGATTTTCAGTGTCTATCATCTATCATGCCACATGGTATTTCCCTTACACCTTCCTTGGGGCCATATTTTTTGTATCAGAACACCTAGGATTTAAGGAACTCTATTCGTTGAAAGATGATAAGGCTACCTAAAAAGGTTGTACTTAAGTATGGCAAATATGGCTTTTATTCCGTCAATCCAAGTGATCTTTTTACCTTCTTCGTAAGTCCTACCGTAATAGGATATGGGCACCTCATATATCCTACATCTTTTCTTTGCCACCTTTGCTGTTATTTCGGGCTCAAAACAGAAGTCGTTAGATTCGATGTTTATGTCCTTTATAATCTCTCGCCGAAAGACCTTGAATCCTGTTTCCATGTCCGTAAGGTTAAGATCAGTAAACATATTCGATAAAAGGGTAATAAGTTTATTCCCCACGTAGTGCCAGAAATACAAAACCCTGTGGGGGCCACCGAGAAATCTCGATCCATAAACAACGTCGGCCTTTCCTTCCAGAATAGGAGAAAGAAGGTTCGGGTACTCAATTGGGTCATACTCAAAATCTGCATCCTGAATGAGGATTATTTCACCGGTCGCCACTTCTAGACCTGATCTTATGGCAGCCCCTTTTCCCATGTTTTTTTTGTGAAAAATGATCTTGATGTTGGGGATCTTTTTGAGTTCCAAACTATTTTCAAGTATCTCTTTTGTACCGTCAGTGGATCCGTCATCTACTACTATTATCTCTTTTTCATAGGGAGACCCATGGACCTTTTTTACGATCTCAATAATTGTTTTTGCCTCGTTGTACACAGGGATTATCACAGAAAGGAGCATTCTTAATTTTATCTGGAAAAATGGGAAGATTCAAACAATTCGTTGAAAAGTGACGTAGGGCTGAAGTAATGTTATTGAGTGGATTTTCACACTAGAGTCGCGTTTGGTCCAATAAGAAACCCGTTCTTTTGTGAGACTGAAGAAGATATATTTTACGAAACGGGATTTTCCAAAGAGGCTTTAGAGCACCTCTTCTTCTTTCTGAACCTGAGAGAGGGGATTGCCCTCCTTATAGGAGAAGATGGAGCAGGAAAGACCACAGTTTTGAAAAAGTTCGCGGATCGGGTAGCAGATAAATATCTCCCGATTTTTCTTGACGGAAAACACAAAGAGAAAAAAGAACTGGTCAATGAGATATTTGAAAGATTCATAAATAGGCCAGTCACTTCAACTCGAATGGATTTTAAAGAGGTTTTGGCGGATATTGTATCGATCAGTTTAAAGATCAGTAAAGAGCTCGTCTTGATAGTAGACGACGCCCATTTTCTAAGTAAGGAAACTCTTAAATTCCTCCTTTGTCTTTCCGGGCTCGAGTTTGGTCCTTATAGACTTTTTCACATTATTCTTGCGGGAAATTGGCTTCTTCTAGAAAGACTCAAAAAGAAAGGTATGGCGGAAATAGTAAAAAGGATAAGCGTCATACACTTTATGCGCCCTATGCTCTATTCTGAGGCAAAATTCTACATAAATCACAGGCTAAATATGGCTCTTTCTCTTACCTTGACTATAAAAGAAAAAGCTTTGGAGATGATCTTTTCTGAATCGAAAGGAAATCTTTACAAGTTCAATAAGACTCTGAGTGAGGCGTATTGTCTTGCTAAATACCGGAGATCCGAAATTATCGACGAAAAGATAGCAAATCTTGCACTTGAAAGTGGAAGAACCGATTCAAAAGGTACACTAAAGACTCTGCGGGTGTTGTTTTTTGTTATCCTTTACAGTTTTCTTTTTTTGGTTTTGATTTTTGGAGAAGAATCTTTCCTCCGACTCTTGATTTCTGGCTTCTTCAATCTTTTTGGGAGGTAGACTTGATGAAAAGACTACTTCTCGTGGACAAAGATGAGACTTTGAAAGAGTCTTTCAGACTTATCCTTCCTAGAGAGGAGTACGACATACTCTATGCAAAAACAGGAAAAGAAGGCATGGAGCTCGCGTTCAAAGAAAGACCATCCGTATTTATTGTGAACCTGAACCTTCCTGATATGAGGGGAAAGGATTTATTAAAGAACCTTAAAGAAAAAGGGATAAAAGGAAGTTTTTACGTGTTAAAGGAAGAGTCAGAAGACTTGGACCTGAAAGAGGAGGGAATAGATGGGATTATTGAAAAACCGATAAATTATCTTTACGTCATCGACCTCCTTTTGCGAGGCGTAGAAGAATCCGAACTTTTGAGGGAGAAGAGAAGGGCAAAGACCGAGGAAGTGTTTCGGGAATTTGAAAAGGAGGAACTGGAAAAAGAGCTTTTAGACTTGAAAAAAGATTTAGAAATGGTAGTTTACGAGACAGTGAATGAGGCAAAAAGCAGGCTTTTGGCAAAACTTGAACCTCTCGTAAAAAACCACATCGAAACTTACGTCGAAAAAAAGCTCCCGGAGATTGCAGAGAAGGTCTTAAAGAAAAAAATAGAAAAAATGATAGCTCTGCTAAAGAAATGAGAAACTTTCAGACATACCACATTTCAGCCTCAAATTTTTCGTCAGGTACTCTTGCCCGGATATACCCCTTCTTCGGGATCCTGTCACAGGTTAGATTTTTCAACTTCAACGTACACCAAAAAAGTACGCGATCCACACTTCCCAATGCCTCTTTTGGAATCTCGACTTCAAGACAATCACTAAAAGCAGCTTTTGCAGGGAAAGGGGCTTCGATTCTTTCCTCTTGGGTGTGATATAAAATCGTAATAGTCTCCTTTCCGATAAGGGAGACTTCAAACACCATATCGCTTTCTTCCTGAAGAAACTTTCTATCCACATCTACCCTGATAAAGAACGATTTATCATTGAAACCAAAATAAAGCTTTCTCATCAAATGGGATGGCTCATGCATGGCAACCCCCTTCGCCCAAGACTCGAAGTATCCCGATCCGAGCCATTCAAAATAGTTGGTAACCTGACCGTCTATTTTTGGATAGATAAAAGCTGTCGGTTCGTATTTAGGCCTTATTTCTCTTTCTTCGGTGATTATCGGGATACTGAGCTCATTGGGGGGCTCGACACCCAAAAATCTGTACACGTTGGAAAGATTCTCCCTAAATAGGAAATCGAATACCTCATCATTCTCCGAGGAGTGTTCATCGCCAAACCACCAATTCCAGTCGCTCCCCTGAGAAATGTACATCGATTCCCAGGCCAAAGTATTTCGCCTTTCTCTGTCTTGAGATTCTAGAAAATCTCTGGTTTTAGAGAGCAGTTCCCAGGCCAGATTGTCCTCCGGGTGGCCAATCCAGATCTTAAAGTTGCTATCAATCCATGATCCAGGATATATGTTGTTTAAGGTCTCATAGTCTGAAAAATTGTCGAGGTATGAGGATACGGTGCTTGAGACTAGATATTTTTCTTTTGAAATTGCTTCGTAAAGAAACATTAGGAAATCCCTTCCGTCGTTCTTGTAAAACTCCCATGCGTTCTCTCCATCCATAGCGATAAGAACGCACGGGTTTCTGACTTTACCTTCCACACAGTCTCTTATTTTTCTCAGTCTTCTTAAGAAATCGGATACGGCCTCTTTTGGATCGAGCTTAGCGTAATGAAAGGATATGAGATCTGAAAGAACCTTGTCTCTAAAAAGGAGGATTAAGCGTTTCTCCTCACTTTCGAAAAGATACGGCCTGTAAAGAAGATCGGAATAGACTTCTTTTCCTAAAGCGCTTCTAGTTAAATCCATACGTAAAGTCTTAAATAGGATACCTTCATCTGTTGCTAGCCACTCTATACCCTCCTCACTGTATAAAAGACAGGCATCGTAACTTACCGAACCTTCGGGAGGCCACATACCCCTTGGATAAAATCCGAAGACTTCAAAAAAAAGCTCTTTTGCTTTGACAATTTGGGCTTTCGCATCTTCTCTGTGAGAGAAACCCTTTTTTGGGAAAGAAATGTCCGGAGACGAATCTTTCGCTATGGACGTATCTATCAGAAGTGGAATTATTGGATGGTAGAAGGGACTAGTTGTAAGCTCTATCTTTCCATCATCGTTTAATCTTTTGTATGTGGGAAGTATCCTTTTTATTATTTCTTTTTGAGCTTCCTCAATTATGGTTTTATCTTCTTCGGAGAAGAATTTACCCTTGGCCTTTAAGTACCTTAGGTTTCCGTTCTCCTCAAAGAAGTACGGGTCTATCCAGGAAAGGAAAAAAAGGACCTGTAAGTCTCTGAGCTCTTCTTCTGTAAATCCTTCTGCGATCCGAAAAAGGTCACCTTCCCGGTAATAGAATCCTCTCTTTTTTAAAAGTTCGAAATAACGGCTAAATGGTCTAATCATGTTATCCCAATTGGAGTTAAAGAAGTTCTTGAGAATGAAAACTTTTTCTTCCAATCTTAAGGCAGCCGCCGGTTTTTTAAAAAGGGAGAAGTGGATGTCCTCGGCCGTGCCATTTGCATAATCCATAATTTGAACGATAAGCGAGGGAACAAGGTTGAAGTTTTGCCTAATAGTGTCAAAGGGTTGGGCTATAAGAAGCATATCCAGGTAATCCTTTGTTCCGTGGAGGAGGACCCACGGTAATAAATACTGGTTGGTGCGAAGATTTTTGTAGAATGGCTGATGCATGTGCCAGAGAAAGAGAACGTAGAGAGGTTCCATTTAAAGTCCGGTCACTGGAATGTGATCAAACTCTATTTTTTTTCCTTCCACTCTTAAGATGCCTACCGTTGGAGGTGGGCTATAAGGTTTTTTGAAGGATCCTGGGTTGAAAAGGTGAACTTCTCCTATTTTTGAAACTTTTGGGACATGGGAATGCCCGAAGACTATCACATCGACATTATCGAACTCTTTCAAGACAACATGTTCAATTCCGAAAGGTGCACCTTGTCCATGTATGAGTCCGAACTTTAAACCCTCAATTTCGAATGAGAGTTTATCTGGAAGGAGGGAGCGCAATTGGAAGTCGTCCATGTTTCCTCTCACGGCTTTGAGGTTGTATATTTTCAGAAACTCGTACACTTCTATCGAAGTCATATCGCCTGCGTGTAAGATCATGTCCATCTGGCCAAAAGTTCTTTCAATAAAGCTTTTGAATTCATCAGTAGGGTACCTAAGATGGGTATCAGAGATCACTCCAATTAAAACCATAGCTTAACTTTACTTAGAAGTGGCCTTTCTGTCAACCCAACATCATTTGGAAGCTATGGGCGAGAATTTTGCAACTGATCGATTTTTCGGTAAACTATCTCTCAAAATCATATGGAATTTGATGAAGTTCTTTTGATCCACTTGGGAGGTCTCGGTGATGTCTGTCTTTCTGAATCGCTCTTTTTGTCCTTGAGTCTGGAGTTTCAAAATAAGCTAGTGGCCTTGGGTGTTAAAAGATATCTTTCCCTTTTTTCCCAATACTTTGTGCGGGTAGAAAACATTGAGTCGCTAAGGTGGCTTTTCCTTTTTTCCCAAGAAGAAAGAGACCTTGCGTGGAAACGAATAGTCTTTATCGGTAAAGACAGAGAAGGCAGGCTAAGAGAAAAATGGGAGCGTTATTCTAAGGATCCGCTGATCTTTGTGGATATGTATCCTCAACGAGAAAAGATCCATGTTGAGGAATATCAGTTAAGACAGATCGAAACTTACGGACTTAGAGCAAAAAAGAAAAAGATCGAACCAAATGTAAAGCCACTGGTGATTCTCTATCCGGAAAGATGGTCCGAGAAGAAAAGTTGGAAAATCGAGAATTTCTTAGAGCTCGAAAAGAAACTCAAAGAAAAAGGGGTTAAAACGATAAGGCTTGGACAGATTGAGGCTAAAACAGATGATCCGGATGCGCTCTACATAGAGGACCTTCAGGAATTAAAAAAATTCTTCGAGTCAAACGGTGGGGTCTTTGTCTCCAATGATTCGGGAATTGCTCATCTTGCTGGTGTGTGCGGACTTGCTACTTTTACGATCTTTTCAGCTTCCGACCCCGACATATGGCATCCAAGGGGAAAAAACATAAGCTTTAGCCTAAAAGCAGAAAGATTGTCTTCTGAAATGCTAGAAAAAGCGATCTTAGATGTAATCTCTACCTTTTGCTTAAACCACTGAGGAGGCTTAGCAACTCCTGCGCCTCCGAGGAGTTCACACCGTACTTAGAAATTGCCTTTTTTAGGTAAGTTTTTGCTTCATCTTCCCTTCCAATCCCTAGGTAGTATCTTCCGAGATATTCGAAACCTTTTGCCTCGTTTCCAGATCTTCCATAGTTCATACCGAGTCTAAAATAAATTTCGGGAAATGAATCAGCAAAAAAAAGTAGCTCACTGTAAAGCCTATTTGCCTCTTTTAACTTTCCGGACTCCTCTATAGCACGAGCAAGAAGGTATTTTCCGTAAGGTGACTCTTCGCCTTTTAGGACTTGAGCAGCTTCTTCGTAATTTCGAATCCGCAAGAGGATTTCTCCTAGAAAAATCTTTTTAAAACGGGAGTTGATAGACTCAATTATCTTTAAAGCGTCCTCTCTCTTTCCCAAAATGCTCTTAATCAGAGAGGCACCGTAAGCGGCTAGCACGTCACTTCCATTCTCCTGGTACTTTCGCAGGTAATGAGCTAAAAGCTCAGTCTTTGAGGGATAATTTAAAATTTTCGTTCTTACGGATATAAATTTGAAAAGATCATCCTTTCTCTCCCTTTTCTCATCTCTTCTACAGAAAGGCTCTAGTTTTGACATTCTCTCTTCATGGTGGGGGTGGGTAAGAAGGTATTGGGGAAGTCCAGGATCCTTACCTTTAAGGCGAAGTCTTTTTAAGAATTCCACAATCCCTAAACACCCAAAACCTGCCTTTTCAAGTATTGTGGCCGCAACAAAATCTGCCTCTAATTCATCTTCCCTAGAGTACATAAGTGATACTGACTGCAAAGTTCCCATTCCAGATGCTATGATCGCCTCTTTGGTCTTTGGCTCACCAACGAGTAAGGCCAAAAGGACTGTAGCCAGTCTGCCTATATTTATGTATTTTTCCTTTTCAAACCTTTTTGCAATATGTCTTCTCTGGATATGGGCGAGTTCGTGTGCTAAAACACCGGCAAGTTCTTCCTCCGTCTCGCAGAATTCCAAAAGGCCAGTTGTTATGTACAGATACCCGCCGATTGTAGCGAATGCCTCAACGCTTCTCGACTCTATCACTGTTAATTTGACAGGGAGAGGAGGATCTGCCACCTCTTCCAATTTCCGTTTAAGTTCTTCTACGTAGAAAGCTACAAAGAAATCAGAATTTATTTTTACGCTCTTTAAGATTTCTCTATGGAGTTCTCTGCCGTATTTTTTCTCTTCTTCCAAAGTCAAAGGATAGACCTTTTGGGATATAAAAAGAAACAAAGATACAAAGGTAAAAAAAATGCAAACTAAAAACTTCATTTCCTTTGCTTCCTTTTGGGCTTTGCAGATTTGAGCTTTATACGATCCTTCATCGCAGAATGTTTCTTCGGCTTATAGGATGCGAGAACTACGTCTTTTGCCTTCGCCTTTTCAATCTCTTCCTTTCCTGGAACAGAATCGTAAAGATTTGAAAGAATTAATGTTGCATCACCCCAAAGATCCTCACTTGCAAGAATGGAGAGAATGTAGATCTTTCCATCCTTTTCAAATGCTCCTACGTAACTGTGCCTTGAGGCCTTCGTGTAGCCGGTTTTCCCCCCTATGGCGGGCTCGAAGCAGAAAAGGAAGCGGTTACGGTTTTGGAATCTTACGAGATTCCGACCATCCTGAAAATCGAAAAATTTGGCCGAAACGATCCTTCTGAAAGGTTCCAAATCCAAGGCATATCTGAATATAAGGACAAGATCGCGGCACGTTGTGTACTGTTCCGGGTCGTAGAGGCCTGATGCGTTTTTGAAATTGGTCTTTAATGCACCGAGTCTTCGCGCCGTAGCATTCATAATTTCGGTAAACCTTTCTTCAGTTTTTGACACGTGGCAAGCGATGGCGTAGGCTGCATCGTTTGCTGATTTTACGAGCATGCCTTTTATAAGGTCTATAGCTCTGTATTTCTTTTTAGGTTTTAACCCCATCTTTGAAGGGGGTATGGATAGAACCTCTTTTGGAGCCACAATCCACTCGTTGGGAGACAGCCTTTCTAAAGCAACAATCGATGTGACCACTTTCGTTGTACTCGCGGGCGGAAACTCTTTATCAAAGTTTTTGCCGTCTATTATCTCTAATGAGTCTTTTTCAACTAGAAGGTAGGCTTGGGCAGTAATGAAGTCGTAATGTCCAAAAGAGGAAGAGGAAACGAAAAAAAAAGTAAAAAAGAAACGGACAAGAACCGATTTCACCAATCAATCCATACAACTTTTGCCCTCTCTTGTCAAGGCAAGGAAAAGTATTAACTTATGTCGAAAGCTGACTTTAGCTGCACAAGGCTAAAAATCTTCGATATTTGCGCGATTTAAAAGAGATCTCGAAGGTTCAGGGTGGGTGAGGGGCTTCGAACCCCCAGCCCTCAGGGCCACAGCCTGATGCTCTATCCAATTGAGCTACACCCACCGTTGCCCTCTTATGTAACACACCTCATCAAGTGGAGTCAAACAGACTGAAAGTAAAAGTTTCAACGTGAAGTTCCTTTTTGACTTCGGAATGGAACTTCCTCGATTATGCAACGATTTTGTGCTAAATTTGAACTATGATCCTTTTAATCTTCGCTATCTTCATAATTATTCCGAACGAGTCCTTTCCAAAGGCAGACCATGACATATTCGAAAGAAAAAGGATAGAGATGGTTGAAAAGCAGATAAAGGCAAGGGGGATAAAGGACGAAAAAGTAATAAATGCGATGCTTAAAGTCAAAAGGCATCTCTTCGTTGAAAATAAATACGTTGATAAAGCGTACGGAGATCACCCATTGCCGATTGGGGAAGGCCAGACAATATCCCAACCGTACGTTGTGGCCCTTATGACGGAAGCTTTAGAACTTAAAGGAGATGAAAAAGTTTTGGAGATTGGAACCGGATCAGGCTACCAGGCTGCAATTCTAGCCGAGATAGTCAAGGAGGTTTACACGATCGAGATCCGAAAGAGGCTTTGCGAGACCGCAAAAGAAAGATTGAAAAGTCTGGGTTATAAAAATGTTTTTGTTAAACATGGAGATGGCTATTTTGGCTGGCCCGAATATGCTCCTTTTGACGCAATAATGATTACCGCATCTGCCAACCACATACCCCCACCCTTACTCTCCCAGCTAAAGGAAGGGGGAAGATTGATCATTCCGTTGGGAAGTACAGTTTTTTACCAGAACCTGACTCTTGTCATAAAAGAAAAGAAAGGTTTGAGAGTTAGAGAGCTTCAGCAAGTGGTATTTGTTCCGATGGCAGGAAAAGCCAAGAAAAGGTAAAAATTTAGCCCCCTCCGACATTTGCGCAGCTTGCCTGCTTTTTCAGGTACTCCTCTTCCCATATTTTGTCTGCAAATACTCTATAGGCTTCGGCGTACTCATCCATCTCCTTGCTTTTTACGGTATAAATCTCCTCTGCGCCGGGGTGGGTAAAGTAAGGTTTGACCTCCTCTATTATTTCCCTCATGATTTTCGGGTTGTCTATGATCATGCATGGTCTCAGATGGTTAGAACAGTGGGGCTGCCTCTTCCTTATTGCTTGGAACAAGGGACTGTTTAGGGCCTTTTTAAGAGTTGTATTCATTATGTTGTCGTATGCGATATGTGTATAAACACACGGTTCCACATCTCCTTTTGCGTTCACGTGGAAGTAACGTCTACCTCCTGCGATACATCCTTCTACATGGGGACCATCATTCCAAAAATCCAAAAAGAACATGGGCTTAGTATGCCTGAAATAAGCTACATTTTTCCTTAAGAGATTCCTCTGCTCTGGCGTAACCATTAAGGAAAAGTCTGCCCTCCCATTTACGGGGACGTACAAAAAGTAGTTCTGAAGGAAAGAACCGCACTCTATCATGAAATCCACAAATTCTTCTGAAGCCACGACTTCTGCATTCTGACTTGTAACCGTAGCGGATGACCCAATAAGGACCCTCGCTTCCCTAAGATATTCGAAAGCGGACATAATCTTTTTAAATACACCTTTTCCCCTCCATCTGTCCGTCTCTTCCTCGTAACCTTCAATGCTTATTACCACCATCACATTACCCAGCTCGGCAAATCGCTTGGCTATCTCTCTGGTCATGAGTGTTCCGTTTGTATAAACCTGGAAAAAGATTGTGGGATGTTCTTCTATCATTCGCAAAAGGTGTGGATATGTGAGAGGTTCTCCTCCAAGGATGGTTATGAAATGAATAGCCAGTTCTTCGCATTCCTTTAAAACTCTACTTACAACTTCGTATGAAAGTTCCGGCTTTGTTCCGTAGCCCAATGTATAGCATCCCTTACATCTTAGGTTGCAATTGAGGGTGGGGGAAAGGATCATTACAAAGGGAGGTCTGTAGCCGTACTCCTTTTGAAACTGGGTTCTCTTCTTGTTTCCCAAAAACCATGCCCTAAGGAAGAGAGTTTCGAAAATTATCCTTCTATTTCTCTCCGGCAGATAGTCGAAGACTCTTCTAAAGAGCTTTCTTGCAGCATGGTCAGGGTTTTGCAAGTAGTGCCTTATTCCTCTAATGCCCGCAAGTATCTCCTTATCGTTAGTTAATTTCTCAGCTAGGTAGGTAAGACGTATGAAATTTTCATCGGAAATGGTACCGAGTAGGTCGACTATTGTTGAAGCTATCTTTTTCGTTGCAAAATCTTCAAGCTCTCTTATGACATCCATCCCCCCACCTCCTTTTTTAGATGCGCAAAAAACTAAGTCCTAAACTTCTCAGTACCAACCTCTCGTAATTAACTATTTACACCATTTTGTAAATAATTCAAGAAAAAATTAGGTTGGATGAGGGATCTGCAAAAATAGTGTGCTATAATTTGAACGTGGAACCTAGATATTACGTATGTGTTCCCTTTACTGACCTTTTACGAAGACCCTCCGAGCCAAAAATCCAGAATTACTTTGACAGAAAAAGGTTAACACAGCTCCTTTACAATGAAGAAGTTCGCATAATCCGAAATGAAGGAGAATGGTGTTTCGTTGAGGCGCCGGAACAGCTATCGTTCCGTCAAAGAAGGAGATGGGCTCCGTATAGGGGCTGGGTAAAGATGAACGCTTTGAGGAAAACTTGTGGGGTGAATCGTGTAAACGCCGTAGTGATATCGAGTTTTACTTCTGTGAAGGGAAAGACAGGACCCTTCTACATCCCCTTTGGAAGTCGCATTTTTGTGAGATATATGACCGATGGTAGCTTGTTTTTTTTGGAGGAAGAAGGTGAAGGATATCTGGAACCAAGTAAAATCAGTCTGCTAAATTGCGAAATACGAAATGAACGGAAAGCTAAAGACCCTGTAACTTTGGCTCTTACGTTTGTGGGATGCAAATATCTCTGGGGAGGGAGAAGCCCTTCTTTTTTACCGACTGAGAAGAGTATAGGCCTTACCGGAGTCGACTGTTCTGGACTTGTGAATCTCGTATTTAGGGGAGTTGGAATTGACATCCCCAGAGATGCCCATGAGCAGTTTATGAAAGCAAAAAAGATAAAGGGATCGGAACTGGAAAAGGGGGATCTCATATTCGTTTCATCGAAGGAAAGAGGTAAAATCGATCACGTAATGATCTACTGCGGGGATGGTTTCATCGTTGAGGCATCAGGCAAAGAAGGAAAAGTTCGGTATTTATCTGTAAAAGACGGATTACCTGTCGATCCAAAAAAAGTGGATAATAAACTTTTTCACTTCAAGGACACGACTTTTTATTTTGGACGATTCGTGAAAGAAAATGAGAATAAAGGCGATCGAGACAAAAAGACAGAAGATACCTCTTAAACTCACATTTAAGACCGCATCTGGTGCATCTCGAGCCGCAGAAAGTCTCATTGTGAGAGTCATCCTTGAAGACGGACATGAAGGGGTAGGGGAGTCACCGACATCGATTGTCTATAAGTCAGAATCTATAGAAAGAATAGAAGGCTTTATAAAAACCGTAATTCCCAATTTAGTGGGCAATGAGATCGAAGATTACCCGGTTCTAATTGAGGAGCTCAAAAAAAGGAAGGATAAGAGTATATTTGCACTTTCAGGTCTAGAAGTTGCTCTTTTTCGGGCATACCTCGCCTTAATAGGTGTTTCCGAATTTTCCTACTGGGGAGGTAAGCGAAGGGTACTCGAGACAGATATTACTATTCCCAATATTGAGATCAACCTTTCGAAAAACTGGGCTTCATTTTTCGCAAAAAAAGGGTTTCGCTCTTTTAAGATAAAGCTAAAAGGTGATCCTACAGAGGATCTCCGTTTTTTGGAAGGGATATCGAAAACTCTAAAGAGGATTTTAAAAGACAAGCACTCAATAAGGCTGGACATGAATGGAAGTTACAGTCTTAAAAATTTTTACAGTTTTTCAGAGAGCCTAAAAAAACTTGAAATTTCGATTGAGTTCATAGAACAGCCTTTACCAAAAGAAGATTATCGCGGTTTGAAAGAGCTTATAAAGAGGTCAGATTTCGAAATCATCCTAGATGAATCTGTGTTGTCAGTGGAGGATTTAGATAGGATCGGGCTTATTGGATTCAAAGGTGGTATCAACATAAAGATTCCAAAAAGTGGAATTTCAGAGTCGAAAAAGATTTATGACCTTGCAAAAGCTCAAAATTTAAAACTCATGATCGGGTGCATGATGGAGAGCATAATCGGTCTTAAAGCGGGGATTTTCTTTGCTATGGGAAAGGGAGAGTTAGATTACATCGACCTAGATGCAGTACATTTTTTAAAATGGAAGAAGTTCCCACCCCTTCTTTCGAGTTCTGGACCTTTCTATGTCTATTCCGGCTCTTGATTTTTGCGGAAACCACAGGTAAAATTCACCGTAATTTTCTTCCATCTTAGTTTTTGAAAGGAGTCGGCATGAAAAGGTATGAACCTGAGCTGATAAGGAATGTGGGACTTTTTGCCCATGGTGGAGACGGAAAGACATCCATAGCCGAGGCAATGCTCTTTTTGGCCGGTGAAAACACGAGACTAGGCAGTGTGGATGAAGGAACGTCAATAATGGATTATGAACCGGAGGAAATTACAAGGAAGATTACCATCTCTTCCTCTTTGGCATTCTTTGACTGGAAGAAACATAAAGTGAATTTGATCGATACGCCCGGAGACGATAACTTTATCTGGGACGCCAAACTGTGTATGAGAGTTGTTGACTCCGCTGTAATAGTTGTCAGTGGAATCGATGGGGTTAAGGTTCAGACAGAAAAGGTCTGGAACTTTGCTCGAGAAAACTCAAACCCGGTATGTGTCTTCGTCAACAAACTAGATAGAGAGAGGGCAGATTTTTATAGAACTTTAGAGAATCTAAAGGCCAGTTTTGAAGACGCTAATTTTTTAGCAGTTCAGATTCCCATAGGGAGAGAGGAAAGCTTTAAGGGGATAGTAAGCCTTCTCGATGCCAAAGCGTATATCTACTCCAATGACTTCCAGGGAAACTTTGAAGAAAAAGAGATACCGGAAGAATTGAGAGGAACTTACGAGGATTTTAAGGAAAAGCTTATGGAAGCGATTGTAGAAATCGATGACGCAACGATGGAGAAATACCTAAACGGTGAGGAGATAGAACCATCAAAGATTGAAGAGTGCTTAAGGAAGGGAATTTGGGAAACGAGGATAATCCCCGTCCTTTGTGGGTCTGGATTAAAAAATATCGGTATCGTGCACCTTCTTGACTTTATAATCAAATTCATGCCCCCTCCTACCTTCAGAAAGGAAGTCTTGGGCTACGATTTAAAGACAGGAGAAAAGGTGAAACGGAAGATCTCATTGGATGAACCCTTTAGCGCATATGTATTCAAAACGATAAGCGATCCTTTCGCCGGAAGGCTAAATCTTTTTAAGGTCTACTCTGGAGAACTATACCCTGACACAAGTGTGCTTAACTCCACAAAGGACGAGAAAGAAAAGATAGGGCAAATATTTTCGCTTGTAGGAAAGAAACAGAAACCCATACCCTCCGCAACAACGGGAGACATCGGGGTTGTGGCCAAGCTGAAAAATGTGAGCACAGGGGACACACTCTGTGATGAGAAATCTCCAATAAGATACGATACAGTGAAAGTGCCACCGGCCCTCATCTCATTTTCGTTGAGGCCCAAGACAAAGGGGGATGAGGATAAGCTTAATGCATCACTTGGAAAACTTATGGACGAAGACCTAACCATAAGATACGCAAGGGACGAACAGACAAAGGAGTTCATCCTTTCTGGGATGGGACAGGTTCACATAGAGGTCATAGTTGAACGGCTCAAAAGAAAGTTTGGGGTTGAAGTTGAGCTCAAAGAACCTAAGGTTCCATACAAAGAGACTATCAAAGGGACTGCTAAGGCGCAGGGAAAATACAAAAGGCAGTCTGGGGGAAGAGGACAATACGGGGATACATGGCTTGAGATCTCTCCTCTTCCGAGGGGAGAAGGTTTCGTATTTGAGGATAAGATAGTTGGTGGCGTTATTCCAAAACAGTACATTCCTGCAGTGGAAAAGGGTGTCTTGGAGGCGATGCAGCAAGGGATTTTGGCGGGTTACCCAGTAACAGACGTGAAAGTCACCCTTTACGATGGATCCTATCACGAAGTTGACTCATCGGAGATGGCGTTTAAAATAGCTGCTTCTATAGGATTTAAAAAATGCATGGAGATGGCTAATCCTGTCCTTCTTGAGCCGATTATGAAGATGGAGATAATAGTACCCGAAGAAAACTTGGGCGATGTTATGGGAGACCTAAACTCAAGAAGGGGAAAGATCTTAGGTGTTGAGGGAAAGGGGAGTAACCAGATAATCAGGGCCTATGTGCCGATGGCAGAGATCCTAAAGTACGCTCCGGATCTCCGGTCGATGACAGGTGGAAGAGGGACATTCACTATGGAATTCTCGCATTATGAAGAAGTTCCTCCCCACATTGCGCAAAAAATAATCGAGCAGGCGAAAAAAGAGAAAGAACAGGAAAAATGAAAGCCATAGTTCAGAGGGTCAAAGAGGCTCGCGTGGAAGTAAATGGAAAGCCGAAAGGGAGTATAGGGAAAGGTCTTCTTGTCTTTCTTGGCGTGGGAAGGGATGATACCGAAGAGGACTCCGAGTGGATGGCAGAAAAAATAGTAAATCTTCGTATCTTTGAGAAGGAGGAAGGGAGGCTAGACTATTCGCTCCTCGATGTGGATGGGGAACTTTTAGTTGTTTCCCAGTTCACACTTTACGGTGACTGTTCCAAAGGAAGAAGACCGTCTTTCACTGAAGCTATGGATAAAGAAAAGGCGGAAGAACTGTTTAACGATTTCGTAGAGAGGGTAAAAAGGAGGGTTAAAAAGGTAGAGACAGGAGTTTTTAGAGCCCACATGGATGTCTACCTTGTAAACGAGGGTCCTGTAACCTTGATCGTCGATTCTAAAAGGTCAAAATCGTGACAAAAATCGACATATATAGGGCCTGGTGTAAATGCTGTGGTATCTGTGTAGCTTTTTGTCCCAAAGGGGTTCTCGCAAAAGATGAACTAGGATATCCTTTCGTTGAAAAGCCCGACGAATGCATAAGATGTAGGTGGTGTGAACTTAGGTGTCCTGACTTTGCAATAACCGTTCTTGAAGGACAAGAAGATTTTGAAAAAAAAGAACAGACGCAACGAAATTCTCTTACAGGGAAATGAGGCTATAGCGGAAGGGGCAATAAGGGCCGGTTGCAGATTCTTTGCCGGTTACCCTATAACTCCTGCCACTGAAATAGCCGAGGTTCTCTCCGTTAGGCTTCCGCAGGTTGGCGGCACGTTTATTCAAATGGAGGACGAGATTGCAAGTATTGCGGCAGTTATAGGTGCCTCCCTTTGCGGAGTCAAAGCGATGACTGCAACAAGCGGTCCCGGGTTTTCCCTTATGCAGGAAAATATTGGGTTTGCAATAATGGCGGAAATTCCATGTGTGATCGTCAATTGCATGAGGGCAGGACCGAGCACCGGGCTTCCTACATCTCCAGCTCAGGGCGATGTCATGCAGGCAAGGTGGGGCACCCATGGCGACCATCCAATTATAGTACTCTGCCCATCTACTGTTAAAGAATGCTATAGACTCACCATCACCGCGTTTAATTTTTCTGAGCGGTATAGAATCCCTGTTATTTTGCTTGTTGACGAAGTTGTGGCTCACATGAGGGAGAATATTTGCCTGGATGATGAAAAAATAGAAATCGTAAACCGTGTTAAGCCTTCTGTCCCTCCTGAGTGGTACATTCCATATGAGGATACCCCAAGCGGGGTACCTCCTATGGCAAACTTCGGAGAAGGTTATCGCTACCACGTAACTGGGCTCACCCACGATGTAAGAGGTTTCCCGACGAATCGGCCAGAAGAGGTCGATCCGTTCATAAGGAGGCTTTTTAGAAAGATAAGCCAGAACTTTAATGATGTGCAGATCGGGGAGAGTTTCTTAACCGAAGATGCGGACCTTACAATAGTAGCTTACGGATGCGTTGCAAGATCTGCCAAGAGAGCCTGTGTTGAAGCAAGAGAAAGGGGGATGAAGGTTGGTCTTTTAAAACTCAACACCTTGTGGCCTTTTATGAGAACGGAGGTTGAAAAGGTGCTCAGTAGATCAAAGATCGTTCTTGTTCCGGAGATGAACATGGGTCAGATATCTAGAGAGGTAAAAAGGGTAAACAGGGGGACATCGAAGATCTTTACAATAAACAAAGTGGATGGAACCCCAATCACCCCGGATGAGATTCTCTTAAAAATAAAGGAGATATACTGATGGAAGGAGTAACAAAGCTCATCCACCAGTATTTAAGGCACGACAAAAAGTTTCCCCATGTTTGGTGTCCGGGATGCGGGATAGGGATATTTCTTGGATCACTCATAAGGGCAATTCATGAATGTAAGTTTAAAAAGGATGAGATAGTTCTTGTCTCTGGAATAGGTTGTACGGGAAGATTGCCAGTCTACGTCGACTTTAACACCCTTCACACGACCCATGGAAGAGCACTCGCGTTTGCGACAGGTATAAAGCTTGCCAAACCTAGCCTTAAAGTTATTGTGATCATGGGCGATGGGGATGCGATGGCTATAGGTGGAAACCATTTCATCCACGCTGCGCGAAGAAACGTTGATCTAAAAGCTATAGTGGTGAATAATAGCATTTACGGAATGACAGGTGGACAGCATTCTCCAACGACTCCTTATGGTGCAAGAACAACGACCTCACAGTTCTTCCATATTGAGAGACCGTTTCAGGTGGCTGAGCTTGCAGTTGTAAGTGGGGCCGCCTTCGTTGCAAGGTCAACAGTTTACCACGTAAGGCTTTTGGACGAAGTTTTAAAACTGGCCTTTCTAAAAAAAGGGTTTTCAGTTGTAGAAGTGATTTCTCACTGCCATACTCATTACGGAAAGATAAACAAGATCGGATCTGCTGTGGATATGCTCCTTTGGCAAAAAGAGCATGCAGTGCAAGTCGATAGGGCAAGGGAAATGAAAGAAGAGGATTTGGAGGGCAAGTTTTTAATAGGTGTTCTTGTGGACAGGGACTTTCCGGTCTTTGAAGAAGAATACGAAAAGATAAGAAAGAAGGCAAAAGAGTTGGCGCAAGTTCCACTATGAGGTACGACATAAGGATCAGTGGGTCGGGAGGCCAAGGAATAGTACTTCTAGGTATCATAATTGCGGAGGCTGCAATTCTCGAAGGACTAAACGTGGCCCAGACTCAAAGTTACGGGCCCGAGGCGCGAGGGGGTTCGAGTAAATCGGAGATTGTGATAAGCGACGAAGAGATAGACTATCCAAAAGCCCAGAGACTGGACTGTCTCCTTGCGATGAGCCAAAAGTCCTGCGATGACTACTACATGGACTTGAAGCCAGAGGGTATCCTAATAGTTGATTCCACTTTTGTCAAACAGGTGGCAGTTCAAAAAGCATACAGGATCCCATTTACTCAGTTAGCGAAAGAAAAGCTCAAAAAAGACTTTGTGGCAAACATAGTCGCTCTTGGCGCTTTTTCTGTCCTTACGGAGTTTGTAAAACCGAGCTCTTTAAAAGAAGCATTATCACGACGAGTTCCAAAGGGAACTGAAAAGTTGAACTTAGAGGCCTTCCAGATTGGAGTGAGGGAGGGAAGAAAAGCAAAGAAGGCACTAAAGCCTCTCATTGTAAGTGAGAGAATCGATGAGGATACATGAATACCAGGCAAAAAAGATCTTTGAAGCTTATTCTATTTTCTGTCCCCAAGGGTTCGTAGTCGAAAAAAGCAATGATTTAGAACTTGCAGCCTCCGTTTTGGGTTTTCCCATTGTGGTCAAAGCGCAGATACATGTAGGTGGAAGAGGAAAGGGAGGTGGCATAAGGATCGCAAATACCATGGAAGAGCTCAAAACCGCATTCGATGAACTCTTTGGAAAAAGACTTGTGACCGAGCAATCGGAAAAAGAAGGAAAAATCGTCTCTAAACTTCTTTTTGAAAGATTCGAAAATATCACGAGGGAACTTTACATTGCAATCGTTCTAGACCGAGAAAAGGAGAGCCCAAGGCTTATTGCGGGCAAAAGAGGAGGGATAGAGGTAGAAGAGATGGTAAAAAAGGACCCGGACCTCATAGCAAGCGAAGTAATCGATGTGAGATACGGACTTATGCCGTACCAGGCGAGAAAACTTTTCTTCTTTTTAGAGCTTGATCCGTCTTTGCTCGAGCCTTTTACTGAGCTTTGTCAAAACATGTATAAAATATTCGTTGAGAAAGAGTGCACTCTCTGTGAGATAAATCCTCTTGCCATCAATGATACCGGAAAATTTGTGGCACTAGATGCTAAAGTTATTTTGGATGATAACGCCCTATTTCGACATCCCGATTTGTCAGAATTGTTCGACCCAACCCAAGAAGACTCAAAGGAGGTTGAGGCTAGAAGATTCGGTCTTAACTATGTGAAACTTAAAGGGAATGTGGGATGTGTTGCGAATGGAGCCGGCCTAGCCATGGCAACTATGGATCTTGTACGCCTCTCAGGGAAAGAACCGGCCAACTTTTTGGATGTTGGGGGTGGAGCAACGAGGGAGATGATTCGTGAAGGTCTAAGAATAGTGCATTCCGACCCGGACGTCAAAGTCATTTTCATAAACATTTTCGGTGGAATCCTAAGGTGTGACACCTTTGCAATGGGGTTTAGGGATGCTTCTGAGATAATTGAGAAGCCTGTGATAATGAGGCTTGAAGGTACAAATGTGGAAGATGGAATGAAGATTTTGAAGGATTTAAAGATTCCCCTAATAATTGTCAATGACCTAAAAGAAGCTTTAGAAAGGTTAAAAAGCCTAGATATCTAAAATGAGCATCCTCTTAGACGAAAACACAAGGGTTGTCGTTCAAGGCATTACTGGAAAAGAAGGGGCATTTCATACGGAAAGGATGATCCAATATGGTACAAAAGTAGTTGCTGGTGTTTCACCTAAGAAAAAAGGGCATTACTTTTTGGGGATTCCAGTCTTTGGTTCTGTCTACGAAGCTGTAAAGAGTGAAGGGGCAACCTTTTCTTGTATTTTCGTTTCACAAGCCTATGTTAAGGATGCAATCTTTGAAGCCATAGATGCGGGTATAAAGACAGTCGTTTGCATAACAGAAGGCGTTCCCGTCCATGATATGCTCATTCTTAAAAAATTTGCCAAAGAGAAAGACGCATTCATCATAGGCCCTAACACACCCGGTGTAATATCACCGGGGAAGGCCAAAGTTGGTGTTATGGTGGATTACATCCATAAAAAGGGGAATGTAGGTGTCGTCTCTAGGAGTGGCACACTAACATACGAGGTCGTAAGTCAGCTTACGGCTTTAGATATTGGACAATCAACTTGCATTGGAATCGGGGGTGACCCCATTGTGGGAATGCGATTTATTGACGTGCTTTCCCTTTTTGAGGAGGACGAGGAGACTGAACTTGTGGTTCTTATCGGTGAGATAGGTGGTAATATGGAAGAGGAGGCGGCACACTTTTATAGAAGCTCTATGCGGAAACCCCTCTGCGCCTATATAGCCGGTTATGGAGCCCCAAGGGAAAAGAGGATGGGCCATGCGGGAGCCATCATTTCGGGAGGAAGCGAAGATGCAGCTGCAAAGATAAGAATTTTAGAGGAGGCTGGTATTGAGGTTGTCCGATCGATTGCTGAGGTTGGCGAAAAAGTAAAAAGACTCCTTTTTAATCTAAAAAGAAAAAGTTCTGTGGTATAATTAATGAGAGTGTGGGATACATAAGAGAACCGAGCGTAAGCGGATCTTTTTACCCCGATAATCCTTCAACTCTCAAAAAAACAATAGAGAGATATTTGGAAAACGCAAGGATCGAAAAGATTGAAGGCGATGTTGTGGGAATTGTCTCGCCCCATGCGGGTTATATGTATTCTGGCCAGGTTGCCGCTTATGGATTTAAAGCAATTTTGGGAAAGAGATACGATACTGTGGTTATTATTGCCCCGAGCCACAGACTCTATTTTCAAAAAATCGCAATTATGGACAGAGGAGGTTACCGTACTCCTTTTGGGGTAGTTTCCGTGGATGAGGAACTTGCGGAGAAGATCCTCTCATCGAATATGCGAGTTTTCGAATCGAACTATGAGGCCCACCTTGGAGAACACTCGCTGGAAGTGCAGATCCCATTTTTGCAAGTTGTGCTAAAGGAGTTTAAAATTGTCCCCATGATTATGGGAGCTCAGAGAAGAGAGATCTGGACAGAGGCGAAAGACTCAATCTTTTCGGCGCTAAAAGGGGAAACGAAAAAGGTGCTTTTTCTTGCGAGTACAGACCTTTCTCACTACTATCCGTACGAAAAGGCCCTCATGCTCGATAAGATCGTTGTGAGACACATTGAATCATTTGATGTGGAAGGGATTCAGAAAGATTTTGAGAGTGAGACCTACGAGGCGTGTGGAGGTGGACCCATGATCACAGTGATGCTCCTTTCCCAAATGTTCGGAGCGACTAAAGGTTTGGTTCTAAAATACGCGAATTCGGGAGATGTTTCAGGTGACAAAAGCGCGGTTGTTGGTTATTTGTCCGCTGTTTTTGTGAGGTAGGGAATGGCTGAGCGAAAACTTACCGATGAAGAAAGAAAAATACTTAAAGAGATAGCAAGATCTGCAATAGAAAGGAAACTCTTTGGAAAAAGCACCAAAGAGATAAACATACCCGAATCTCTAACGGAAAAAAGAGGGGCTTTTGTGACCTTGAAAAAAGGAGGTGAACTTCGAGGCTGTATAGGATACATAAGGGGATATCTTCCACTTCACAAAACGGTGGAAGAAGTGGCAGTTGAGGCGGCATTTCATGATCCGAGATTTCCACCTCTCTCCAAGGAAGAGTGGAAAGATATCGAGCTCGAAATTTCTGTTCTGAGTCCGATGAGAAAAATAAAAACCATAGAAGAGATTGAGGTTGGAAAACACGGGCTTTATATTGAGATGCAAGGAGCATCAGGTCTCCTTCTACCTCAGGTGGCTCTTGAATACGGTTGGGACAGAACCGAATTTTTGGAGCATACGTGTTATAAAGCGGGATTGCCGAAAGACGCTTGGAAGTCGGATAAGGCAAATATATATGTCTTTTCTGCGGAAGTTTTCTAAGAGATCCCTTCATGAAAAAACGTTTTTTTGCGATTATCCTTGCCGCTGGTCTCTCAAAGAGGTTTGGATCACAAAAACTCGTCCAAAGGGTAGGCCAAGCGACAATCGTTGAATTGGCGCTTAGGCCGTTTTTGGTTTCTCAGTGCGTAGACGAGATCCTAATCGTTGTAGGACACGAAAGCGAAAAAGTTGCAAGAGTTCTTAAGCCTTACCCGGTAGTGATTATAAATAACCCGAATTATTATGAAGGTATATCTTCTTCCATCCGCATCGGCATCTCATACATTGGAGACGAAGACGAAACATTCATCCATCTTGCGGACAAACCCTTAGTGAGGCCGGACCTTATAAAGTACATGAAAAAAGTCTCTTCAAAAAAGACACCGCACATAGTCATTCCGGTCTATGAAGGAAAAAGAGGACATCCGATCCTTATAGGACCGGGATGGTATCTAAAAAGGATTTCCGATGTGAGAGGGGATGTGGGGCTTAGGTACGTCATAGAAAGAGAAAGAGAAAATGTTGTATATATATCCGCAGACGAAGGAGTTCTTACCGACATCGACACCCCTGAGGATCTCGGAAAGATTGAAAAAATGGAGGTAAAACTTGAGAAAGGTTAGAGTTGATGAAGCAGTCGGGATGATCCTTGCCCACGACATAACTGAGATAATACCTGGCAAAAAAAAAGACGTTGCATTCCGAAAAGGACAGAGAATCGAAAAAAATGACGTAAAAAAGCTTCTCGATCTAGGAAAAACTTACGTGTACGTCTTTGACGGAAAAGAAGAAGGAATCCACGAAGATGAGGCTGCAGTCCGCATAGCGAAGGCTATGATAAACGAACATATGGATTACGACCCTCCAAAGGAAGGGAGGGTCTCCATAAGGAGCAAAATAGATGGCCTCTTCTACGTAGATAAAAGGATGCTTCTTAGGATTAATCTCGTAGAAGGTGTACTTTTTACCACATTGCCCAATAGACACCCTGTCAAAAGAAATGACGTCATTGCCGCAACAAGAATTGTCCCGCTCTACATAGATGAGAAGAGTCTAAAACAGGTAGAAAGGATGGGAAAGAAAGGGGTAATGAGGATTCAGCCTTTCGTAAAGGCCAAAGTGGGGTTGGTAGTGACAGGATCTGAAATCTTTTTAGGCAGGGTGGAAGACGGATCACCGGTTGTGGAAGAGAAGATAAAAAAAATGGGGTGCGAGATTTTAGAAAAAAGGGTGGTTCCCGATAATGTGGCATTGATAAAGGGGTCTATAGTTGAACTTTTTGATAAAGGTGCAGAAATCGTTGTTACAACAGGAGGTCTCTCTGTTGATCCGGATGATGTGACGAAAGAGGCAATTGAAGCTTCGGGAGCAAAAATACTGTTTTATGGTACGCCCATCTTTCCTGGAGCCATGTTCCTTTTAGCTTCTTACGGAGAAAGATACATACTAGGTGCTCCTGCTTGCATCTATTATAACAAAAATACTGCCTTCGACATCATTTTTGCGCGGATTCTTGCAGGGGAAAGATTTGAAAAATTGGATAAGAAGGATATCGCGTCTTTATCGTATGGTGGATTATGCTATAACTGTGAATCGTGCCACTATCCAATATGTTATTTCGGAAAGGGAATGTGATGGGGCCTATCGATTACAGAGAGCTAAAGGTCGTAATAAAAGGTGCAGGAGAGATGGCTTCTGGAATAGCCCACAGGCTCTTTATGGCTGGGATAAAGAAGATCCTTATGACCGAGCTTCCAAACCCTTTATGCATTCGGAGGACGGTTTCATTTTGTGAAGCAATATATGAAGGGCAATGGGAGGTAGAGGGAGTTAAAGCTCTCTTTTTAAGATCCATTGAAGAAGTGCAAAAGGTTTGGGATCAGGGGATGATCGGAGTCATAGTAGATCCGTCTTCTAGCTCCATTGCAAGTTTGAATCCCCATGTTGTTGTCGATGCGAGAATGATTAAAAAATATACGGAAGGAAAGATAAAGGATGAACCAATCGTTATTGGTATTGGGCCCGGGTTTAGAGCTCCAGAAAACTGTCATGCGGTTATAGAAAGCCAAAGAGGTCACTTTTTAGGGAAGGTTATCTATAACGGGGAAGCCGAACCTCACACAAAAGTTCCGTCACCTGTTTTGGGTTATACCACAGAAAGAGTTCTTAGGGCACCATGCAGCGGTGTTGTAAAGCATGTAAAGAAAATCGGAGATCGGATAAAGAAAGGTGAGATTGTCATGTATGTTGATAAAACACCTGTCTTTTCAGAGATAGATGGGATCCTAAGAGGTCTCATTAGGGAGATAGAGGTTTCGGAAAACGAAAAGATTGGAGATATTGATCCCAGGATGGATGCCCGATATCTTAATACGATTTCCGATAAGGCAAGGGCGATTGGTGGTGGAGTGCTCGAGGCGATACTCCATTTTTTGCCTGATATAAGGGGAAAAGAAGATGTCACTTGAAGTTTATAAAGGGATAGTTGAATATCTGAGAACTGAAAGATCGGGTTTACTGGCTACAATAGTAAAGAGGATCGGTTCGTCTCCCAGAGGAGAGGGAGCTACCATGTTTCTTGGAGAGGACGGAACTACATTCGGGACTATTGGGGGTGGAAGTTTAGAAAGAGAAGTGAAGATAAGATCGGAATCGGTATTTATGGAGAAGAAACCCGATCTTTTTGGATACAGGTTGGACGCAAAATCTGTCGAGGACGAAGGTATGCTCTGTGGCGGTAATGTGGATGTTCTTATAGAGCCAGTACTTCTTGGCCATCTTGGGATCTACGAGGAAGCAAAAAAACTGCTCACCGAAAGAAAAAAAGGAGTATTTTATGTAAAATTGAAGCCAAACTACTCAAAATCCCTTTTTACGTCGGACGGAAGACTAGTTGGTGATGCCTTAAGCGAGGCGGAAAGAGTACTTCTAGAAAAAAATATAAATGCAAAAAAGCCTATTGAAGTAGATATTTCGAGCTTCATCATCCCCCTTCAGGTGAGATCCCAGTTATACGTATTTGGCGCGGGACATGTGTCGAAATACTTGGTCAAAATTGCAAGCCTTGTCGATTTTTCAGTAATAGTGATAGACGACTCCGGGGAATTTGCAAAAAAGGAGAATTTTCCTGATGCGGAGGCCGTCTACGCAGTTCCCTTCGAAGAGTCTTTTGATCTCCTGAGTTTTACAGGCGAAGAGTACGTAGTAATAGTAACGAGGGGCCACAAGTCAGACACCTTATGTCTGGAGGAAGTGTTAAAAAGACCGTTCCGCTATGTGGGAATGATAGGTTCGAAAAGGAAAGTAAGAGCAGTTTTTGAGTACTTAAGAGCCAAAGGCTACGATGAGGCACTCCTAAAAAGAGTCCACGCACCTATCGGTATCGAGATAAACTCTGAAACACCGCAAGAAGTTGCCGTAAGTATAGTTGCAGAACTAATTAAAGAAAGGGGAGAGTATTTCAGAAATGTTCGATGAATTAACGACGCAAGAGATTGAAGATATCGAAGGTGGGGAAAAAAGAGAGGAAGAGAGCTTACCCATACCATTCGATCCTTTAAAGAAGTACTTACATGAAATCTCAAAGTACCCGGTTTTATCGAAGGAAGAGGAGTTTAAGCTTGCAGAGAGGGTTTACAAGTATAAGGATAAAGAGGCTGCTCAAAAGCTTGTGATTTCGAACCTTAGGCTTGTGATAAAAATAGCCCTCGAATACTACACGGTATATCAGAATATCCTTGATCTCATACAAGAGGGAAACGTAGGTCTTCTGCATGCGGTCAAAAAGTATAATCCGTATAAGGGAACCAAATTCTCAACTTACGCGTCTTATTGGATTAGAGCATACATATTAAAGTACATAATGGAAACTTGGAGCCTCGTGAAGATTGGCACTACCCAGAGCCAGAGAAAGCTCTTTTACAAGCTAAATAAGGAAAGACAAAGGCTCGAGGCCTTAGGTATCTTTCCTGCACCGAAGCTTCTTGCAAGCACACTCGATGTAAAAGAGGAAGAGATTGAGGATATGGAAAAAAGACTTTCCGCAGCTGACATATCCCTTGAGACGCCGATCAACGAAGACGGAACCGACACATTAATGGACTTTATGGGAGTGGAGGACAATATAGAAGAAAAGGTCTCGGAGAAAGAGGAAAAGGAGATATTTCAGAGAAAGGTTGAGGATTTTAAAAGTAAACTGAGCGAGAAAGAAAGATTCATTTTTGAACAGAGAATTTTAGCGGAAGAACCTCTCACTCTCCAGGAAATAGGAGAACGGTTCAATATTTCGAGGGAGAGGGTAAGACAGTTAGAGAATAGAATCATAAAAAAGTTTAAAGAGACCTTCAGAGACCAGTTTGAAAGAAATTCCAATTAAAGTAAGAAATGAAATATGGTTCCATTGACATTGGTACAAATTCAGTCCTCCTTCTGATTCTCGAAAAGGAGTCTTCCTTCTTTAAAGAGATACTGGATATCTCGGAAGTCCCTAGGCTTGGAGAAAACTTAACTAGTTCTGGCATCTTAAAAGATGAGGCTATTTTGCGGACACTCTTGGTACTTGAGAAATACAACGAGCTTTTAGCTAGAGAGGGTGTAGAAAAAAGATTCATTTTCGGAACAGCGGTGCTAAGGGAAGCGAAAAATAGAGATGTATTTCTGAAACGAGTGAAGGACAAAATAGGGATAGAACCCGAGATTTTAAGCGAAAAAAAGGAGGCTTTTTATAGCTTCTTATCGGTGGTTATGGATGAGGAATTGGAATATAAAGACGAGATCATCCTTGATCTGGGCGGTGGGAGTACAGAAGTGATTTACGGAAAGAATAAAAAGATGGAGAGGTTTTTCTCTTTTCCTTTTGGTGTTGTGAAGTTAAAGGAGGTGTTCTTTAAAACCGATCCCCCGGATGAATCTATGCTGATTTATGCAGAAAAATACCTTAGTGGGATTTTAAAAGAAAGGCTTAAAAAGGAAAAAAAGGATCTATGTGGGGTTGGAGGTACTGTCACAAACCTTGCGGGTATACTCACAAAGAAAAGTTATTTCGACAAGAAACTCATCCACGGAATGACAGTTTCCAAAAAAGACGTAGAAGAACTCTATGATACGATGAAAAGAATGACTTACAAGGAGATAGAGGAGAATTTTCCTTCCCTCGAGAAAAGCAGGGCAGACGTGATTTTTTCAGGAACTCTTGCCCTAAAATGTATCATGGACTTTTTCGAGTCGGAATATCTAAAAGTCTCGACGAAAGGCCTAAGATACGGGATCATATACGAGAGGGCCTAATAAGCTCGAGAAGCCTAAAGAGGTCTTCTTTACTAAAGAACTCTATGATGATCTTTCCTTTTCTGTTTTTGTACGTAATCTGGACCTTTGTCTTTAGGTATTCTGAAAGATCATCTTCTATGGTCATAAATTCCGAATCCTTCTTTGTGAGCTTTCTCGTTTCCCTTTCGAGGTCTCTCACAGAACTTTTTTCCTTTAGGATCTTTTCAACGAATCTTCTCTGTTCATTTTCGTCCTTTAGACTCAGAAGGATTCTTCCGTGACCCGAAGAGAGGTAACCTTCTTTTATCTTTTCCTGCACCCATTCTGGAAGTTTGAGAAGTCTAATTGTGTTTGTTACTGAGGTCCTTTCAACGCCTATTCTTTTTGCAAGTTCTTCGTGGGTATAGCCTAGTTCATCGACAAATCTCTTGTAAATCTTAGCCACTTCTATAGGATTCAAATCTTCCCTCTGGAGGTTCTCGATGAGAGCTATTTCCAAAGACTCCTTATCATCGACATCTCTCACTATAACTGGAACCTCTTTAAGGCCGGCAAGAATTGAAGCCTTAAGTCTTCTCTCTCCAGCTATAAGCTCATAATTTTCACCCTTCTTTCTTACAAGCAGGGGCTGCAGCACACCCTTCTCTTTTATCGACTGTGCGAGACCAAAAAGGCTTTCCTCATCGATTGAGGTCCTTGGCTGATTTGGATTGGGCAAAATCTTTTCTACAGCAACTAAAAGGACGGTAGATTTTTCGTCTATATCCTTAAGTATTGCCCTAAGCCCTCTTCCTAGGGGATCTTTTCTTTGCACTTCGGGCTCCTTTCTATAACTTCCGCTGCAAGATCGAGGTAACTTTCCGCGCCTTTGGAGTTTATATCATAGAGAAGGACAGGTTTACCATAGCTACTTGCCTCACTTAATCTTACGTTTCTGGGGATTATTGTGGAGAAAAGCTCTTTTGAAAAGTGCCTCTTTACTTCTTCTAAGACCCGAAAGGAAAGAGCGTTCCTTTTGTCGAACATTGTAAGGAGGACCCCTAAAATATCTAGGGAGGGATTGAGCCTTCTTTTTACGACAGCTATTGTTCTTAAAAGGAGGGCTAGGCCTTCCAAAGCGAAATATTCGCACTGAAGAGGGATTAAAACCCTATCAGAACCGACAAGAGCATTTATTGTGAGAAGACCGAGAGACGGGGGACAGTCAACGACTATATATGCGTACTCCTCTTTTACTATTTCTAAGTGTTTCTTAAGAATAGACTCTTTTTCCGGAAAATCTAAAAGCTCCACCTCAGCCCCGATAAGGTCCGGATGGGATGGAATTATGTCGAGATACGGAACCTCAGTCCTCATTATCACTTCCTTTATCTCTTTTTCCCCGATGAGGACATCGTATATACTGGATCTCAACTCGCTATAAAGTATGCCTAGTCCCTGTGTGGCATTTGACTGTGAATCCATGTCTATGAGGAGAACTTTCCTTTCCGAGACTGCTATTGAAGCGGAGAGATTTATAGCGGTGGTTGTTTTTCCTACCCCACCTTTCTGGTTTGCTATGGATATGACCATAGTGGGTTTACAGATTCTGGCCCTGAATCCTCTCTATCGATATTCTCTTTGAACCTTTTGCCATTCTAAGTACCTTTGGATCGTGCAAAACTTTCCCAATCAAGTTTACCTCGCTTGCGGGACGGGGTTTTTCTCCCTCGCTTATGGGAGTTGGCCCGAAAAAGATCGCTATGGCGCTACCAGGTGGCCAGTAACCTATGTCTCCCACATCTACTTCACGTGTTGCCGTCTCATCGAGTGGTAACCTAAGAGGGATGGAAAAATAGAATTCGTCCCCCCACTCGTTTACTTCGGCATAAAGAGGAAGAGCCTCGTAGATTGCCTTCGCACATGGAGTATTAAAAAACTCGGCTTCAACGGAGACATTTCCTATCGTTATCTTGGCCTTCATTTTCTCCTCCTCAACGGATTTTTCTGTAGATTAAAAGTCTGCTTTGTCTATTACCCATAAAAAGGACGTATGCTTCGTTTTTTTCGAGGATATAATTCGGTAGTTTTCGAGGTTCTTCTTTTATTCCTTTGGGCAGAAGGAGAATCCCCATTTTCAAAAGGTGTTTGTCGGTCTTCTTTACTATCGCTTCAGTTTTGCCGAAAGCCTTCGCGAATACAGCGTCCGCGCCCAATGGTTCTATTTCCTCAATTGCTCCATTAAGTATAGTAAGATTCGGAATGTCAATTAGTCTTTTTATGTGCTTTTGGAAAGTCGCCTTTTTTGTGTTTCTTTCAATAGAGAGAATTTCAGAGGGCAGAAAAAGAGCAAAAACGAAAGCCATGATACCCGATCCTGACCCAGCATCGACTATTCTTGTCCGATCGCGAAGGTACTTAAGAACAAAGAGGGCCTCGAAGACTAAATTTTTTATTACAGACTCCTCATTTTTGAATCCTGTCAAATTTATGTGTTTTTTCCACCTTAGAAGCTCCACCACGATTGCGTTTAACTTCTCTATAAGGACTCCAGAAGTTTTTTCCCAGTAATGTTCTATTCCAAGAAGGATGAGCTTTCTCAAATCCATCTTCAAAAGCATAGCACATTTTCCTCTTTTCTGTTATAATCCCAAAAGTATGAAGAAGCTCGTTTTTATCCTCATGTTTGCCTTTTTCTTCAGCTACTGTGCCGGAAAGCAGACTAAACCTACCCGATTAGCAAATGATCTCTACGTTGAAGGTGTGAATCTTATGAAACAGAAGAAGTACGATAGAGCAATTCGTAACTTCTCCCAGATAAGGGAAAACTATCCTTTTGATCCTGTTGCACCCTATGCGCTCATTAAAATGGCAGACTGCTACTTTATGAAGAAGGACTATATGGCAGCGTCTAGGCTTTATGAAGACTTTGCAAGTAGTTTTCCCAACGACGAGAATATCCCTTACGTCTTGCTAAAATGCGGAGAATGCTACGAAAAATTGTCCCTCTCTTTTGAAAGGGATCAAGAGTACACCTATAAAGCTTTAGAAAAGTACACTATCCTTTTGAGCCGTTTTCCTCACCTTCACTACGCGAAGGAAGCCGAAAACAGAAAGAAACTTCTCGAAGAGAAACTGGCAGAGAGAGAACTCTACGTTGCCGAATTCTACTTTCGAACTCACGAATACAACGCCTGTATTTTAAGACTCGAGTATCTCTTGAAACACTATCCAAACTCGAAAAGAATCGACAAAGCCCTATTTCTTTTAAGTAAGGCCCACTTCGAGCTGGGAAATACAGAGAAAAGCGAGTACTATAGGGCCAGGCTTATGGAGGAATACCCAAAAAGTCCGTACGCAGCTCAGTCAAAAAGTCAAAGAGGCGGTCTTAAAGGATCAAAAAATAAAGAAGTGAATCCAAAAGGGGAAGGAAAAGAAAGGGTATTACCAGAGGAAATACGGAAAGAAGAGAGGAACCCTACCGAAAAGTTCACGTTTTTCGATCCAAAAAAAGGGGTTGAAGTTTTTGCCAAAAGAATGGAAGGTTTCGAGAAAGAAAGGAGAGTCTTTTTTGAGGGCAATGTCCTTTTAAGACAGGAGGATCTTACCATTCTTTGCGACACCTTAGAGGCATATCTCTCCGAGGACAGAAAGGAGATCGAAAAGGTCTTCGCTAAAGGAAATGTGAGAATAATCAAAGGTCAAAGGACCGCAACTTGCAATGAAGCAGAATTTGACAGCAAAGGCGCAACAATAGTCCTTAAAGGAGAAGTTTTAGTGATATCCGGTCCGGACAGACTAAAAGGTGATGTGATCGTTTACTACATGAACGAGGACAGGATATTAGTTAAAGGGAAAAAAGACAAAAAAGCGAGAATGATCATATTCCCAAAATGAGCTACCCTTTTTTCTGCCTTAGTTCTTCCAGGAAAGGTATCTCTCTATCCTTGATGTAGACTAGCGCTTGACATACCGCGAGCAAATTTTCGTCATCCCGAACCGTGATGTAATAAGAGGCTGTCCTTTTTGTTCTATAGATTTCTTTAGATTCCGCAGTAAGGATGGTGTTCTTTTTAGGGGCCCGGATATACGTGACATTCATGTTCAAGGCGACAGCCACATTCTGATAGCTGTTTGAGGAGATCTCAAAGGCTTCATCTATAAGGGAGAATATGGCACCTCCGTGGGCAATTCCATAAATGTTATCAAGCCTTTCAGTATACTCCATTTCGCAGAGTGCATAACCTTCGTCCACGTCTTTGAGTTTGATATTTAGAAGTTTCGCGTAAGGCTCAGTCTCTACTTTTCTAAAATAGAGCCGCTTCTTTTCTTCTTCCATCAGACGACCCTTTTTATCACCTCTTCCACCACCGTTTTGGGTTGTGCTCCTACCATCCTCTCCATAATCTCTCCGTTTTTGAAAATTATAAGGGTTGGTATGGCCCTAATCCCATACTTTGCCGGCGTTTGAGGGTTTTCGTCAACGTTGAGCTTTACTACCTTTACTTTACCTTCGTACTCCTCTGCCAGCTTGTCTATTATAGGTCCCATCATCTGGCAGGGTCCACACCAGCTCGCCCAGAAATCGACAAGTACAGGGATATCCGATTCTAAAACTTCTTCTTTAAAATTCGCGTCAGTTACTGCTTTTGCCTGACCCATGGTTACTCTCCTTTTTTTCTTGAAATTTTTATGCATTGAAACTTAATTGTCAACAGTCAAGAGTGGATAAAAGAAAAAAATTGTAAGACTGTAAAAGTGATGTGAAAAAGGATATTTACACAGTAGGTACCAGTAGCCGCACGCTCCAAGAATTTATAGATCTACTTTTGTCCTATGGAATACAAACCGCCGTTGATGTTCGCAGAATCCCCAGATCAAAAAGGTTTCCACAGTTTATGAAAGAGACGTTATCTAAAGCATTAGAAGAATCAGGCATAAGATACGTTTATCTGGGCCAAGAACTTGGTGGATTAAGAAAGAAAGGCTATAAAAACCACGCTCTAACAAAAACATTTGAAGAAGGTATGGAGATACTAGAGAGTCTCGCTAAAACCTCAAAAACAGTGTTTTTCTGCTGTGAAAGGCTATTTTTCAGGTGCCACAGGAAATTTATAGCAAAAAGGCTCAAAAGAAAGGGTTGGAATGTGTACCATATAATGGACTTTAATAGGATCTACGAAGAAAGGGGGGAATACGAGTAGGTCTTCCCCTTTCATCCCAACCCCGTATCCGGTAATAGTCCTTTAACATCCTCTCAAAGTCATCTCTTTTTAAGACATACTCACCTTTGCCGATCGGCTCTGTAAAGAACCTCGTAGGTAAAGTATCCTCCCCATCTCCCATCCCTTCCCTTAGATTAAAGAGCCTAACCATGTCCCTGATTGAGGAAGCAACTTTTTTTAGGTCCTCTTTGCCGAAGCTTTCCCCAAAAGTAGCCTTTATGATCTCTGATATCTCATCCCACATGTAGATATCTCTGTAAAACCTGCATACGATCAAAGAATCTTTTAGTATGTGTCTATCCTCGAAATCGATCATTACTTCAGCCTTTTTATCAATATCGTGGGGCGAGATGATGCCTGAAAGCTCGGCCCTAAAAACCGTAGATCTCATGTGGCAAGCACCTCGGTCAGAAGTGGCATACGTGAGGGCCATACCTTTAAAATACCTCGGATCGTAGCCTCCCGGTTCAAGACCTTTTACATGAATTGCTATGTCCTCTAAATTCCATTCTTTTGCCGCAAATTTTACGCCTTCCGCCAGTATCTCTCCTATTCCTTCTCTTTTTGCTATTTTTATGAGAAGTTCCGCTATTTTTTCTGTCTCTCCATAATCGATCTTTTCTTTTATTTTTCCCATGCGTGAAGCCTCAATAGTAAGCCCCACAAGATTGCCAGCACTGATGGAGTCCATACCGAGCCTGTCACAAATATCGTTTAGAAAGATTATGTCCTCCAGACTTTTTATTCCGCAAAGCCCACCGAAGGCATAGATCGTTTCGTATTCAGGTCCTTCTATTTTTAAACCGGCGTACTTTCCATCCGTTACCTGGGTATACCTTCCGCAGGCAATAAAGCACTTACTACAAGCCCGAGCCCTTACATTAAAGTTCATATGGAGCGCCTCAGCCGAGATACTTTCCCAACCGTCCAATTCTCCAGTATGCCAGTAATAAGAGGGGAAAGCCCCAACACTGTTTATTATTGAGACAAGCCCAGGTGTTCCAAAAGTTTTAAAAGCCCGGACAAAGGGCATATTTTTTCCTTCTTTAAGCCATCTTTTGCTCAGTTCTTTTACTTCTTCTGGATAAGCAACTGGCCTTCTCTTAGAACCGTAAAAAGCTAAGCCTTTAACCTTCTTAGATCCAAGGACACATCCGGTACCTGTTCTTCCAGCGCATCTCCAGTAGTTGTTAACTATGGATGCGAATTTTACAAGGTTTTCACCGGCCGGACCTATAACGATAACGCCCGCGTCTTTTCTCTCTATCCTTCTTCTTATTTCATCTTCCGATTTGAATGTGTCATAAGACCAGATGTCTTTAGCATCCCTAAAGATTACCTCCTTATCGCTTATCTCGAGAAATACTGGAAAAGTAGAGGATCCCTCAAGAACGAAGGCATCGTAACCCGTCTTGCTCATAGATTCCGCAACCCTTCCTCCGGAGTACGATTCTGCATAAAGCCCTGTAAGAGGCGACTTCGTAAAAACACCGTACCTGCTCGATCCCCAAATGGGGGTATCCTGGACAGGTCCCAAGGCTATTACGAGTTTGTTTTGAGGGGAAAGGGGATCGATTCCGGATGGGTTTTCCTCTAAGAGAAGGTACGTGGCAAGTCCTTTTCCACCTAATACGTGACGATAAATTTCTCTTCCTATCTCCCTTACTTTGTAAGTCCTTTCCGTAAGGTTTATGAAGAGGATCCTTCCAAACATGGAATCTTTGGTCTCATCTTATCGTGTGCAAAGTAGTTTTTCAAGCCACACTTGACTATTCCATTTCTTTTGGAAGTTGTATGAGTCCTTCTCGTTCTTCAAGGTCGAACCACCATTTTTTCCGTAAATCGGGTTTTCCGTAACCTAAAAGGTCATCTCCCCATATGGCCAATCGCCTTGCTATGGAGGATCTTCTAATTATCCGTCCAAAGATCCTGTGGATCAACGTGTAGGGTTTATTCCACGGACAGACTTTTATACAGACACCACACCCTGAACCTTTCTGGTTGCCGATCCTGAATTTAGTACACCTTTCTTTATCAAAAGGCCACCTTTCGTAGCCATTGTACATTACCTTCGAGCCATCACTTATAGCCTTGCTTGGACATGCCCTTGCGCATTTTTTACATTTCGTACAAAAATCCTGTAGCCCGAAGTCTATGGGTTTGTCAGGCACGAGAGGAAGGTCTGTTGTGACAACGCTAGCCTTGAATCTTGGCCCGAGAAACGGGTGCACTACACTGTCGCCGAGCCTACTTAGCTCTCCAAGACCTGAAAGGAGAATAAGCGGTGGAACGAGAACATCGTAAAAAGGGGCGAAATGGGCTTTTGCGGGAAAGCCAAGTCTTCTTATGTAATCTGCAAGAATAATACTTATGAACCCGGAGCTCGCATATGCCATCATGCTCATCGAATTGCTTATCCAGTCATTTCCGGTTGATGCGACAGATGTTCTATAATCCTGATCTACAAGTATTACTATTGCGTATTTATGGTTAAGTTCACAGATTTCTTCCTTTCCTTCAGGGTCCATAAAATCGAATTTGCGACTATATACGGACCATGGCGGCAATGCACAGATACCAACGGCATCCGCCCTAAGGAAGTAAGCAACCTCTTTTATATGTCTGGAGAGTAATTCTGGATCCTTTGGGATGGGAGCCTCTTTTTGTGAAACATTTCCGCCGGCGTAAGGTCTCATGACGTACCTAAAGGAAGATAAAGCAGCCGAAAGAGGGTATTTTGAGACAAACCTTCTAACCTCTTTTTGTATTGTGGGCCCATAATCTCCTAAAGCCGCTTTAGAGAAGCCGCTTTCCTTTTCACTCACTCTTTGGATTTTTTCGTCTTCTATCTTTGTTGTCGGTCTTTCGACTCGCTTTATCGCACGCGTGGGAAAAGTTTCAAAATCTCGCTTTAAGTATCCAGGCATTATATGCCTCCTTTTCCAAGATGCTTCTCAAACTATAGTCAAGTTTAGAATTCATGTCCAGAAACAAGTGTCCGAACTTTTTTTGGATATCGTTTTTATTAGTCGCTTTACAACGGGAAGGGACATACTTATAATATTCTTGCACCAAAGAAAAAGGAGGGTTAGACGATGCCAACGTACGAGTACAGATGCGAAAAGTGTAACCACGAATTTTTCAAGGTGCTAAGTATCTCCGAACGGGAAAAAGAAAAAATCACCTGTCCTAATTGCAACAGCGATCAGGTGAAGCAGATTCCTTCCAGTTTTATGGCTAAAACGAGTAGAAAGAGCTAAAAGACACCTCATCCGGGTTGCACTCGTTTGTCTTTCCGGGTGCAGCCTGGAAATTTTCAGAGAAGACTACGTGTTATTTCTGCCCTTTCGTTAACGTTTAAAGATACTTTTAGCGCTCCTCGCTGATCTACAAAACTTCAGGTTTTGGACTCAGAGATAAGTCCAACATGTTGATAATACAAGACTATTCGTGTTAAATATACATGTGGCGAAAAACGGTGGAGTCAACCAGCTAAATAGAAACCTACTTTTATTTTTTGTTCTTTTGATTCTTGTCCTTCTTATCTTCAACCTGTACAACAGGCCGAAAAAAGCAAAAGAGTATTTGCCTTTTTCTGATTTTGTAGGGGCCTTAGAGGCAGGGCTTGTCTCTTCGGTTGTAATACAGGGAAACAGTATCACGGGGGTTTTCCATAACGGTAAGGAGTTTAGAACATACGCCCCGGAAGATCCGGAACTTTTAAAACTCATGAGGAAGCAGAATGTAAAAATAGAGGCAAAGCCTGGTGAGGAGTCTTCGTTCTGGCAGAACGTCTTTATATCTTGGCTTCCAGTTTTGTTCTTGATTGGGGTGTGGATCTTCTTTATGAAGCAGATGCAGTCAGGCGGTGGACGAGCTATCGCCTTTGGAAAGAGTAGGGCACGAATGATAACCAGTAAGGAGAATAAAGTGACGTTTGACGATGTGGCAGGAATCGAAGAAGCCAAGGAAGAACTCCAGGAGATTATAGAGTTTCTAAAAAATCCAAAGAAGTTTACAAAACTCGGAGGACGTATCCCCAAAGGAGTGCTTCTTGTGGGCCCGCCTGGAACTGGTAAAACTTTGCTTGCAAGGGCAATAGCAGGGGAAGCAGACGTGCCTTTTTTCACAATAAGTGGTTCAGACTTTGTTGAAATGTTCGTAGGCGTTGGGGCATCCAGGGTGAGGGACCTCTTCAACCAGGCGAAAAGGCATGCTCCGTGTATTATCTTCATTGACGAAATTGACGCGGTGGGAAGACAAAGAGGTGCGGGTTTAGGTGGTGGACACGACGAAAGGGAGCAGACTCTAAACCAACTCCTTGTAGAAATGGATGGATTCGAGTCGAATGAAGGTGTGATAGTAATCTCTGCCACAAATAGGCCCGATGTTCTTGATCCAGCCCTTTTAAGACCTGGAAGGTTCGACCGCCAAATTGTTGTTCCTACACCTGACGTGAAAGGCCGCGAAGCTATACTTCGGGTTCACACGAGAAAAAGGGTTTTGGGACCGGATGTAGATCTTTCAGTAATAGCTAGAGGAACTCCTGGGTTTTCCGGGGCTGACCTCGAAAACCTGGTCAATGAGGCAGCGCTTATTGCGGCAAGGCGAAATAAAAAGTACATAGAGATGGAGGACTTCGAGCACGCAAAAGATAAGGTGCTTATGGGTGTTGAAAGAAAAAGCATGATAATACCGTACGAGGAGAGGAGAAACACGGCTTATCATGAAGCAGGACACGCTCTTGTCGCCAAAATGTTACCCGGAACCGATCCGATCCACAAGGTGACTATCATCCCAAGGGGTAGGGCTCTTGGAATAACCCAGCAACTACCAATAGATGACAGGCATACGTATTCAAAGGATTACCTCTTGAACAACATAACCATTCTTCTTGGAGGAAGGGCGGCGGAAAAGGTGGTCCTTAATATTGAGACAACAGGTGCAGGTAACGATATAGAAAGGGCAACCGAACTGGCAAGAAAGATGGTGTGCGAATGGGGTATGAGTGAAAAACTCGGGCCTTTGAGCTACGGAAAAAATGAAGAACATATATTTCTTGGTAGAGAAATAGCACGTCACAGGGACTTTAGCGAGCAAACAGCAAGGGAGATAGATGAGGAAATAAAACGCATAGTAACATCCTGTTACGAAAAGGCCAAGAAGATTATAGAAGAACGTCTGGACATCCTTCATGAAATCGCGAATAAGTTGCTAGAAAAAGAAGTCCTTGACGGAAACGAAATAGATCGAATCATAAAGGACCGTCTCGATGAAAAAAGGTCTTAAGTTCCAAAAGAGACCCCAAATTATGGGCATACTTAACGTAACCGGAGATTCTTTCTACGACGGAGGTCTCTATTTCGAGCTTGATAGGGCAATATCCCGCGTGAAAGAGATGATTGATGAAGGGGTTGACATCGTCGATGTGGGCGGTGAGTCTACAAGACCGTTCTCACAGAGGGTTCCCCTTGAAGAAGAACTAAAAAGGACGATCCCGGTGATAAAAAAAATAAGGGAATTTTCTGATATCCCAATCTCAATAGACACTTACAAAGCAAAGGTCGCCTACGAGGCGATAAAAGCAGGGGCAAATATCATAAATGACATAAGCGGTCTTTCCTTCGACAAGGACATGGCAAAAGTGGCAGCCGAGTTTGATGTTCCGGTAGTGATAATGCATATAAAGGGGAGACCCGAAGATATGCAGATTTCACCTCACTATGATGACGTTATAGGGGAGATAAAAGAGTATTTCCGGGAAAGGATCGAGTATGCCAAAAGCCAAGGGATAAGAGAGGAAAATATCATAATCGATCCGGGAATTGGTTTTGGTAAGAGAGTTGAGGACAATCTTAAAATTCTAAAAAGCCTCTCTGATTTTAAAGAGTTTGGAAGACCAATACTTATAGGCACTTCGATGAAAAGCTTTATCGGGGTAGTTACTAATTCTCCCCTTACTGAGAGATTACCAGGTACACTTGCGAGTGTTGCTATTTCCATATGGAATGGCGCAGATATTGTGAGAGTTCACCATGTAAAAGAGACGAAAAAGGTAGTAGACCTTGTCCACGCGATAAAAACCTCATGATCTCTTACCTAAGATGGCAGGACTTTCTCGATATAATCATCATCGCGTTTTTGGTTTACAAGGTTCTCCTTTTTATTAAAGGGACAAGAGCCGCTCAGCTCCTTTTTGGTCTCCTTATCCTCTTTTGCTTTTTTTATCTCTCAAAAAAACTTGAATTGTCGGCGGCTAGCTGGATTCTTGACAATTTCTTTACTTACGCCGTTCTTATTGTCGTTATAATCTTTCAGGATGATATAAGAAGGATGCTTCTCGAAATAGGTAGAAGCCCTTTTTTGAAAAGGATAAGCTATGTTGAAGCTACACTTTTTTTTGATGAACTTGTAAACGCGTTAGCGATCCTTAGTGCTCACAAAATTGGAGCTTTGGTAGTTATTGAAAGGAAAGTCGGACTTGAAGATTTCATGGAGGTCGGCACAAGACTCGATGCAGAGGTTAATACGGAATTGATCCTTAGCATATTTCAGCCAAGTTCACCGCTACACGACGGAGCAGTCATCATAAAGGAGGGAAGGATAAGAGCAGCAAAGTGTATCCTTCCTCTCAGCATGAATGAAGAAAGTACGAAAGGATTGGGGACAAGGCACAGGGCTGCTTTGGGGATCTCAGAGATAACCGACGCCATAGCTATATGTGTTTCAGAAGAAAGAGGCCATATTGCGTATGCTGTTAGAGGAAACCTAGAAATAAATGTGAAGCCGGAAGCACTCAAAAGGATTTTAAACGAGCTTTTATCGTGAATTTATGCGATCGATTAAGAGACGCTTACTTTCGAACCTTAGACTAAAGATTATATCCGTTATTATAGCCATTATAGTTTGGCTTGCCATAACCACGATAGGGGAGGACAGAGAAAGCGTCTACGTGCCTATAGTTGCTCAGGGGCTTAGGAAAGACACAATAGTTACCAAACTTGAACCGGAAGGCGTGTTTGTGACTGTGCGAGGCCCAATCGGAGAGCTTAAAAGTTTAAATAAAAGCGAACTTAAGGTTAAAATCAATTTAGGAGAATACGGAGAAGGTCACCATACATACCACATCGAAAAGAAGAACGTTATTTTGCCTAAAGGTCTGAAACTAGAAGATATTCGTCCTGACACTGTAAGTTTCGAACTGGACAGGGTTGTAAAGAAAAGAATGAAAGTCATAGTTAGGCTCAGTGATGATTTGGAAAAAAAATATTCTGTCCTTGACTACACCCCTAGGTTTGTGGAGGTGGAGGGAGCAGAAAAAGCACTAGGGTCTAAAGGCGAAATTGAAACGCACCCGCCGAAAGGTAGACTAGAAGCCAAAGAGGAAGAAATAGAGCTTCTTCTAAATACCAATGGGATGATTATAAAAAACATCTTTCCATCCACGGTTAAGGTCAAATTAGTAAGGAGAGGTGAGGAAAGATGAAGCTTATGGTTAATATCGATCATGTCGCAACATTGAGGGAGGCAAGAAGGACCCCCTATCCCGATCCCATTTATGCTGCGGGAATAGTTGAAATGGCAGGAGCCTCTGGCATAATAGTCCACTTAAGAGAGGACAGACGTCATATAAAAGACCGCGATTTAAAAATTTTGAGGGAGGTTGTCAGGACAAAGCTGAACCTAGAAATGGCAGCAACGGATGAGATGATAGAGATAGCCACCAAGATAAAACCTGATATGGTCACACTGGTTCCCGAAAGGAGGGAAGAACTCACAACTGAGGGTGGTCTTGATGTAAAAGGTCTATTTCCCCACATAAAATCAGCTGTCGAAAGAATTAAAAATGCCGGGATAAAAGTAAGCCTCTTTGTTGATCCGGAGGAAGAACAGATTGAGGCGTCTCGCCTAATTGGAGCCCAAATGATAGAAATTCATACCGGAAGGTACGCAGACGCATTAAGGGAGGAAGAAAGGATTTTCGAACTAGAAAGGATAAAAAAGGCCGCAAAAAAGGGAAAAAGAGAGGGTCTTAAAGTCCACGCGGGACATGGCTTAAACTACGACAACGTATTTGAAATAGCAAAAATACCGGAGATAGAGGAGCTCAGCATAGGACACAGTATTATAGCCCGAGCCGTGTTTGTAGGACTCGACAGAGCGGTTCGGGATATGATCAAAATCATTGAAGTAGCTCGCAGAGAAGTTAAGTGATGGTGGGCATAGACATTGTTGACACAAAAAGAATAGAAAAGATTCTCACTCTTTACGGCGAAAGGTTTCTACGTAGGATTCTTTCGGACGAGGAAAGAAAGTATGTGGATCGGAAAAAAAGACGCATTGAATCAATCTCGGGTATCTTTGCGGCAAAAGAGGCCTTTATAAAGGCAATGGAGAAAAGGATCCCGCTAAGAGAGATAAGGGTTTTAAATGAAAACGGTAAACCATACATAGTTTATAACGGACGTTTTTTTAAAAACGTAAGTATCTCTCACGAAAAGACATACGCCATATCACTGGTCATCGTTCCTTAAGGAGGGAAATCTTTATGAAAGTTATGTCACCAGAAAGGATGGCAAAATACGACAACTATGCGATAAACGAGTGGGGTATTCCATCTTCAGTCCTTATGGAGAATGCAGGAAGGAGTGTTTTTAGACTCATAAAAGAGACCTACATGAACGGAAAAAAAAGAATCGTCGTCATCGCTGGAAGGGGAAACAATGGAGGGGATGGATTCGTCGTTGCAAGATACGCAAAAATGGAAGGTTACGAAGTCACTGTTTTCCTTCTTGGAAAAAAATCCGAGCTAAAAGGTGATGCTTTGCTGAACATGGAATTATACGAGAAGACAGGAGGTCAGATATTGGAAATCACCGAAAACTTTGACGAAGTCAGATCGTATCTTGAGAAAACTGACATTATAGTGGATGCGATTTTTGGAACAGGTCTTTCAAAGGAAGTACAAGGTCTGGAGAAAGAAGCGATCGAGGCCATAAACGATTTAGGAAAGACTGTTGTGTCTATAGATATTCCTTCTGGGCTCAATGGAAAAACAGGAAAACCTCAACCAGTCTCTGTTATGGCTTGCCACACTTTTACTTTCGGGTATCCGAAGCTTGGGCATGTGCTTTTTCCTGGTGTTCAGTACACGGGAAGACTCACAGTGATCGACATATCGATTCCACGCCACGCGGAGGAGATCCTTGGCTGGGACGCAGAAGTGATAGACGGTTGTCTTATAAGAAGCCTCTTAAAAGAACGCCCACCTGAGTCACATAAAGGCAATTACGGCCATGCCGTAGTAATTGCGGGATCTAAAGGTAAAACGGGTGCTGCTTATATGGCTTCCGTTGCGGCATTGAAGATCGGAGCTGGACTTGTAACTCTCGTTATCCCTGAAAGCCTAAACCCAATTTTGGAGACTAAAACGACTGAGGTTATGACTTTCCCAGTGCCTGACAGAAATAAAGGGCATTTTACAATGGATGGTTTCGAAATGACGAAAGAGTTTGTTTCTGATAAGGACGTTGTGATACTCGGACCTGGACTTTCTCAGGAGGAAGAAGCGATGGAATTTGCAAGAAGAATATTTCTTGAGACGGACAAACCTTTCGTCATAGACGCCGATGGGATAAATGCGTTTAAAGACGAACCAGATTTACTGAGGAATGGTAAAAATCGAACTCTCATCACCCCTCATCCTGGAGAATTTTCAAGACTTATAAAAAAGAGTACGAGGGAAATAAACGAGGACAGAATAGGGATAGGATTGGGCTTTGTAAAATCGTATGGAATAGCACTTGTACTTAAAGGAGCAAGAACCCTTATCTTTGACGAAGCAGGCAGAATCTATATCAATCCCACGGGAAATCCCGCTTTAGCGAAAGGTGGTTCTGGAGACATTCTCACCGGTTTCATAGGTGGTTTAAAATCTCAGGGTTATAGCCTCGTAGAAGCTGCCATACTTGGCACTTACCTTCACGGATACATAGCGGACAGGTATGTAGAAAAATACTCCGATATGGATCTTTTAGCTATGGACCTTCTATGTGATCTCGGTTTGGCAATAAGGGAGATAAAGGATGGAAAAGAGAGAGTTTATATCGAGAGGACCCTCTGAAACGTGGGAAATAGGAGAAATTATAGCGAAAGAGTTGACCATAGGCAGCCTTGTGCTAATCACCGGAGATATGGGTTCTGGCAAAACGCAGCTTATAAAAGGCATAGCGAAGGGCCTCGGTTTTAAAGACTGGATTTATGTGAATAGCCCCTCCTTTACAATCGTAAACGTCTACGAAGGAGGAAGACAAACCTTGATCCACGTTGACTTCTACAGACTCAGTAACGAGGAAGCCTCAGATATCTTTGTGGAAGAGATGCTCGACGAAGGGATCGTGGTTGTGGAATGGCCAGAAAGGAGAGCCTGGCATGGACCAAGAACCGAAGTGAAGATAGAGATAATTGGTGAGAATGAAAGAAGGATTGAGGTTGTAAATTTGGGAACAATTTAGTATTATAAGAGTTCACAATTAGCGTTCCCTTCCGGAGGAAGTGATGCTTGTAGTTCAGAAGTACGGAGGTACCTCAGTTGGAGATTTGGAAAGGATAAAAAATGTGGCCAAAAGAATAATTTCTTACCGAGAGAGAGGAGATAGTTTAGTTGTTGTCGTATCCGCAATGGCTGGTGAGACGGACAGACTCATATCTCTTGCAACATCCATAACAAAGACACCCGACGAGAGGGAACTCGACGTTTTGTTAACTACGGGAGAGCAAGTGGTATCGGCCCTTTTGGCGATTACATTAAACAGCATGTACTGCAGTGCAGTTTCCCTTCAGGGGCACCAGGTTAGGATAATCACAGATTCCACTTACACGAAAGCGAGAATTATTGAGGTTGAAAAGGAAAGAATACTTTCGGAACTGAATAAAGGTAGAGTTGTGATCGTGTCAGGGTTCCAGGGAATCGACAAGAACGGAAACATAACAACTTTAGGGAGAGGAGGCTCGGACACGACGGCTGTGGCTCTTGCAGCAGCATTAGGTGCGGATCTCTGCGAAATCTATACTGATGTGGATGGAGTGTTCACTGCGGACCCAAATGTATGTCCTAAGGCGAAAAGACTGGATTACATAACTTACGACGAAATGTTAGAAATGGCAAGCCTTGGGGCAAAAGTCTTGCAGATCCGGTCAGTTGAGCTGGCAAAAAGATACAACGTTCCGATCCTCGTTAAATCTTCGTTCACGGAGGGACCGGGAACGTTGGTGAGCAAGGAGGTACCGAATATGGCAATGGAAAAGGTTGTGGTTTCTGGTGTTACATTCAATAAAAATGAGGCCAAGATCACGATCAGTAAGGTCCCAGACAGACCCGGAATTGCGGCTAAGATATTTTCGGCCCTTGCCGATGCCAATATCGTTGTGGACATAATAGTTCAAAACGTAAGTAAGGGAAATTATACTGACATAACTTTCACAGTCTCGAAGGGAGATGCAAGAAAAGCGCATAAAATTGCAGAGCAGGTGGCTAAAGAGATCGGAGCGGAAGAGGTTACTCTAGATGAGGACATTGCTAAAGTCTCAATTGTTGGTTCGGGAATGAGATCACATTACGGGGTTGCTGCAAAGATGTTCTCCACTTTGGCCTCCGAAGGGATAAATATAGAAGCGATCACAACATCGGAGATAAAGATCTCGTGCGTTATTGAGGCCAAATACGCCGAACTAGCAGTTCAGGCCCTCCATACCGCATTTGGGTTGGACAAGGAAGACATAGAGGAGGAGACCATTTGCCAATAGAGTTCTACGACACGACTTTAAGAGATGGTGCCCAGGCGGAGGACATTTCGTTTACCCTCAACGACAAGCTAAGAATAACTGAGCTCCTAGATGATTTTGGCATCCACTACATAGAAGGCGGGTGGCCCGCCTCCAATCCAAAGGATCTTCACTATTTCAGAGAAGTCAAAAAAATACACCTTAAAAATTCAAAAATAGTCGCTTTCTCAAGTACGATAAGGAAGACTTCTCACCCCGAATCTGATGAGTCTTTAAGACTTCTCCTTGATGCGGACACGGAATATGTGACGATAGTTGGCAAAAGCTGGGATTTACACGTGAAAGACGCTCTTAGGGTTTCGCTCGATACAAATCTCAGGATGGTGGAGAAGACTATCGAGTACCTAAAAAAACATGGTAAAAAGGTTTTCTTTGATGCCGAGCATTTCTTCGACGGATATAAGAGGAATTCGGAATACTCGATGAAAGTCCTCTATACTGCAGTTATGGCAGGTGCGGATGCGCTTGTGCTCTGCGATACAAACGGGGGTTCTATGCCCTACGAGGTTTACGAGATCGTAAAAAAGGTTAAGGAGGATCCGAAAATAACTGTGAAATTGGGGATCCACACTCACAACGATACGGAAATGGCAGTAGCAAACACAATAATGGCGGTGAAAGCGGGATGTGTACACGTGCAAGGTACTATAAATGGGTATGGAGAAAGATGTGGAAATGCTAATCTGTGCTCCGTCATACCGAATGTTATTCTTAAGATGGGCCTTGAAGGGATTGACAAGGAGAAACTCAAAAACTTAAGACGACTGAGCTTGACTGTCGATGAGATAGCTAACCTTATTCCTGACAAGAAGAAACCTTACGTTGGAGAAAGCGCATTTGCCCACAAGGGAGGAATACACGTAAGTGCGGTAAGAAGGAATCCAGAAACATACGAACACATACCCCCCCAAATCGTGGGTAATAAGCAGAGAGTCCTTGTGTCGGACCTTTCGGGAGAAAGTAATATCATCCAAAAGGCGAAAGAATTTGGAATTGAACTCGATTCGGAGAAGGATAAGAAACACTTAAGAGAGATCTTAAAGAAGATCAAGGAAATGGAACTTTTTGGCTACCAATTTGAAGGGGCCGATGGAACATTAGAGCTGCTCATAAAAAAAGTGATTGGTCTACACAAAAAATACTTTGATCTCATAGGGTTTCGAGTAATAGTTGAGAAAAAGGGTAAGATGAAGCCCGTATCAGAGGCTACTATAATGGTTAAAGTCAATGATCAGATCGAACACACAGCTGCTTTGGGATGCGGACCTGTCAACGCCTTAGACAATGCGTTAAGGAAAGCACTCCACAAATTCTATCCATCTTTGAAAGAAGTGGAACTTGTAGATTACAAAGTAAGGGTTTTGACGACGGAAGAAGGCACAAGGGCGCCAATCAGAGTGCTCATTGAGACTTCGGACGGGAAGAGGGTATGGGGGACCGTTGGCGTCTCTGAAAATATAATCGAGGCCAGCTGGGAGGCTCTTGTAGACAGCATAGATTACAAGCTTCTGATTGAGGAGGAAAGGGAACGTGGAAAGGTTGATTGAGGTAAGAGACGCAACAAAAGAGTTGAGTCTTATTCGCTCATTAGACTCCTACAAAAGACCTTTTGAGGTTGTTGGTTCTTATAGACTCATAGACGATGGTAATATGCCAGAAGCGACAGTGATAATAAAGACGGATAGCCAAGAAGCACACGAAGCCGCAACTGGAGTTGGACCCGTTGATGCACTGGCAAACGTACTCAAAAAATCCCTAACCAGGGTTTTTCCGTTCATAGAGAACGTAAAACTGGTCGATTATTCTGCGAGGGTTCACGATGCGAAGACAGGGACTGCGGCGAAGGTTGAAGTATCTATAGTTTTCTCCAACGGGAATGACCTTTGGAGAGTATCCGAAATCTCAGAAAACATAAATGCTGCTTCCTTTTGGGCACTCCTTGACGGTTTCGAATACGCGATCCATCTCCACTACCGTTCTCCGAATCGATTGCGGTAGATCTTTTCGTGCTCAAGTTCCTCTAGCTTTACTTTTCTTTTCCTTTCAGCTGGATATCCGATGCTTATTATAGAGAGGACTCGTAAGTTGGATGGTATACTTAACAACTCGCGCACATAGTCCTCGGCGGTCTTTTCTTTAGAATGCATTCTATTTCTTATCTGGATCCAGCAACTTCCAAGTCCCAATGATTGAGCAACAAGTTGCAGTATGATCGAGGCTATTGAACAATCTTCAACCCAGCAATCAGATCGCGTTTCGTCACCCATGACTACAACACCAAGTACCGCATCTTTAAGGAAAGAAGATCCATGTTCTTTCGCGTAGGACAGTTTTAGTAAAAGATCTTTGTCGTCGACAAAGATAAAAACCCAGGGATTTATACCCCTAGATGATGGAGAACGTAAAACAGCTTCCTTTAGAAGTTCTATTTTTTCGGCTTCAATAGGAATGTCCTTGTATTTTCTTATGCTTCTTCGCTCTCTTAAGATCTCTATCATCTCTTTTCTCCTTTTTACGTGAAAATTTTTCCGACTATGTCTTTTGCTCCTATCGCAAAATCATGCGCGCTCATCCGCCTTCTACTTTCTTGCTGAACTTCAGTTAAAAGTACGGATCCAGAGCCACATGCGCAAACGATCCCGTTCTTGTTAAAAAAAAGAATCTTTCCTGGTTTTTCGGATGTGAAAAGATCGTAAACTCTAGCTTTATGAATCTTGAGCAACTTTCCATCAAGATAGGTGTGAGAGACAGGCCAACCTGCATAAGCTCTGACGGCGTTTACGATCTGGGTCGCATCCTGATTCCAGTCGATCCTAGCCATCTCTTTTTTTATCATTTTTGTGTACGTCGCTAACTTTTCGTCTTGCGCGATTCCTTCTTCCAGCCCTTTTTTTTCTACTTCGTTAACAAATCCAAAAAGGATGTCCGCTGCCTCACGAGAAAGTCTCTCACTTAAAGAGATTGAGTCGTCGTCTTCCCTTATTTCGAAACTTTTCTGCAAAAGTACGTTTCCCGCATCCATCCTCTTGCTCATCCTTATTATCGTAATTCCAGTTTCCTTGTCTCCGTTTAGAAGAGCTGCCTGAATAGGTGAGGGTCCCCTGTATTTTGGTAGCAAGGACGGGTGTACATTTATGGCGCCAATTTTTGGGATCTTGAGGACGGATTCTGGCAAAATCAACCCAAATGAGACAACCACAAAAAGATCGGGTTCTATTTTTCTTATCGTTTCCAAATCTGGCTCAGTAAAAGAAGAGATTTCCAAAACTCCCAAGTTCAACGACTTTGCGCACTTTTTAACCTCATTGTCGTCAAGTCCATAACCCCTTCCTTTTGGTTTTGCTTTCTTTGTTACCACCAAAACGACCCTGTCCTTTAGAGCGACAAGGGAAGGAACGGAAAAGACAGAAGAACCGAAAAAACAGATCTTCATCCTTTTTTTCCTTCGTAATTCTTCTTAAAAAGCGATCTTTTTACAGGGCTTAGGCGATCAACAAAAAGAATCCCGTCTAGGTGATCTATCTCGTGTTGAAAAACCCTCGCAACTAACCCCTCACACTCGATGTCCAACTGTTGACCTTGTAAATCTATTCCCCTCACCCAGACCTTCTTTGCCCTTTTTAGGTACTCGAAATACCCTGGGATACTCAGGCAACCCTCTTCTCTTACCTCCTCGTCCTCGAAAGCTAATATCTCGGGATTTACCATTACGATCGGCTCCTCAGTACTTAGCCCGTCAACAACTATAACTCTTAAAAGGTATCCAACTTGGTTTGCGGCAAGACCTATTCCTCTTTGGCTTCTCATCGTCTCCACCATATCTTTTGCCAGCTGAACTATCTCTGAAGAGATATCGGTGACTAGGGTAGCTTTTCTTTTGAGGATCGGGTCAGGATATCTCCTTATCTCTAAAACAGCCATGGCTTATTTTTAAATTATAGTCAATTTGCGGTCAGATCGCCATGTATGGCGGAAACATCTTTCCCGGGTTCAAAATGTTATTTGGATCGAAAAGTTTTTTGATTTTTGCCATTTTCTCTAAGACTTCCTTTGAAAGCTCCATGTCTATGTATTCCGATTTTAAAACACCTATCCCGTGTTCTCCAGAGAGCGTTCCACCTAGCCTCAAAGTCTCCTTAAATATCTCCTTAACTGCGTCCTCTGCCTTTCTATAATCCTCCGGATCATCTCTTATCATGATGCTTACATGGAAGTTTCCATCTCCAGCATGTCCAAAACTGAGTATGGGAATTTGGTATCTCTTGCCAAGTTCTTCAAGTTTCCTTATGAGGATAGGGATTTTAGAACGAGGTACTACTACATCCTCTGCTATCTTTACCGGGTTTAAATTGTACGTGGCCTGAGAAAGCGTCCTCCTTGCAAGCCATAAATGATCAGCCTCCTTTGGGTCGTCCGTTACTCGGAAGCTGCTTGCGTTCGACTCTTTTATAAGACGTATAATCTTTTCCGTCTGGTACTTCACAGAGGGAGGATCCCCGTCAACTTCAATGAGAAGAAGCGCGCCTGTGTTCTCTGGAACACCTATTGGATTTGCCTTTTCGCTGCAGATGACGGAAGCTTTATCCATAAACTCCACGACCGCTGGAACTACACGGGCTGCGATGATGCTCGAAACACATTTTGCAGCTTCCTCAACCTCTTTAAAAAAAGCGAGAATTGTCGCTTTTGCCTCTGGTAAAGGGATCAGTTTCAGTATTATCTTTGTGAAGATCCCCAATGTTCCTTCGCTACCAACAAAGAGGCGTGTAAGATCGTACCCGACAACCCCTTTCATAGTTCTGACACCGGTATTTATTATCTCACCAGTCGGTAAAACGACCTCAAGTCCCAAAATATAGTCCCTCGTTACTCCGTATTTCAGTGAATTCGGTCCACCAGCACATGTGGCAACATTTCCACCTATGGTTGAATACTTATGGGAAGCAGGATCGGGAGGATAAAATAGACCATACTTTTTAACCTCTTCTTGAAACTCATACGTAATAACCCCGGGCTCAACGATTGCTATGAGATCGTCTCTGTCTATCTCGATTATCCTTCTCATTCTCGTAAAAGCCATCACAACCCCACCAGAAACCGGGATGGCACCGCCTGTTACACCGGAACCCTGTCCCCTAGGTATTACTGGAAATTTGTATTCGTTCGCGAGTTTGAGCACAGAAGATACAGCTTCTGCATTCGTTGGCAGTACGACAAGATCTGGCACACAGCCACTGGCCCTCGCGTCAAACGAATAGCACTTTCTTTCTTCCTCGGTTCTAAGCACGTTTTCTTTTCCCACTGCTAATTCAATCTTCTCGATCAAGTGCCTTTCCATTTTCGGTCCTAAAAAGACCTAGAGGAGGGCTATCTGTCCTAAGTTTTTATCTGTAAACTTCCCTATGATCCAAAACTTTACGCCAAGCCGTTGAGCATTTTCGCTTAATCTTCCGATTTCCTCCTCTGGTACAGCAAAAAGAAGCCCGCCTGAAGTTTGAGGATCGAATATGACGTCGTATATAGGTCCCTCGCGTAAATTCATAACGTACTTTTGAAAATACTCTTTATTTCTGTAAAGGCCTCCTGGGATGAAACCTTTTTTTGCAAGCTCCAGTGTGCCTTCGATAATCGGTATCTCGTTAATGTACAGATCGACACCTATCCGATCCTTTATCATCTCCTTTAGATGCCCTATCAGTCCAAAGCCGGTGACATCAGTTGCAGCATGTGTGTTGACCGACAACATAAGCTCTGAAGCCTTGTTGTTAAGTTCTGCCATTATTTGGGCTACGTAAAGAGCGTCCGCCTCTTTTAATAAGTCGGCCTTTATTCCCGTTGTGAGGATTCCGGTTCCAAGTGGTTTTGTAAGGATGAGCAAATCTCCTAAAAAAGCCGTATCGTTTCTCAAAATCCTTTCTGGGTTTATGACACCTGTTACAGCCAATCCGTATTTTATCTCCTCATCATCAACGCTGTGACCACCTATAAGCACCGCCCCGGCTTCTTTTATCTTTTCGATCCCGCCTTTCAGTATCTCTTTTAAGATATCAGTTCCAAACTTTTTCGTAGAATAACAAACCACGTTCAATGCCGTTTTTGGAACTCCACCCATGGCGTAAACGTCGCTCATGGAATTCGCTGCTGCAATCTTACCGAACCAATATGGATCATTCACAAGAGGTGTAAAAAAGTCGATCGTTTGAACGATAAAAGTGTTTTCGTCGAGTTTGTAAACACCGGCATCATCAAATCCTTCAATACCGACAATCACATTATCGTCTTTTGGCATTTCGATGCCGCAGAGAATGTTATTTAGGTCTCCCGGACCTATTTTTGAGGCTCAGCCGGCCCCCCTTACACTCTTTGCGAGCTCAATCCGTTCCATTTTTTGTTTACTTTTTGAGCTTAGGAATCGATTTTTTTTCGTTCTTCTTTCCCCTCACTCTTTTTGGGGGACAATCCTCGTCAAACTCGATCTTTTCGATCCCTGAATAGTAACAACAGTTGTGACTATTAAAGTTGTTATCGAAGATCCTTACTTTACCGTCCTGAAAGTCGACCCTCACATAGCAAAATCCACCTGGAAGCTCTGATCTTCTCTCCTCAATTACGACACCTATTCCCCATCTTCTGTACTTTTTGTGATAAACTCTGTCTCCGACCTGAAGATAAAGGACGTAATCATTGGCCATAACTAATGATATAGAAAAAGGAAGGACACTTCAAGGAAATTTTTAACAAATTAAAAAAGGCGGGCAAAGCCCGCCTCTACGAAAACACTTACCTTACGTCACTCCACTTTCCGTACCTTTCTCTTAGAACCCTGTGAAGTATCTTTCCGGCTCCACTACGGGGCATCTCTTCGTCCTTTATAAAGTACACGTTTTTAGGTATCTTGTACCCTGCTATCTTACCCCTACAGAACTCGATAATCTCTTCAGGGGTTGCAGTCTGCCCCTCGTGGAGCACGATTACAGCAGTTACGGCCTCACCCCATTTCTCATGTGGAACACCAATTACCGCCACATCCTTTACCTTAGGATGAGCTCCGATAACGTTCTCAACCTCAGAGGGATAGACATTCTCACCACCAGTTATGATCATATTGGCTTTCCTGTCAACGAGGACATAGTACCCGTCAGGATCCCTATAGGCCATGTCTCCCGCGCTAAAATACTCGCCTTTCATCGCAGCTTTCGTCTTTTCAGGATCCTTCCAGTACCCTTCGAAGACCATGGGGCTTCTGGAGTAAAGTTCTCCCACAACGTTCGGTTCAGTGATTATGTTTCCGTTTTCGTCGTAAAGCCTAATTATATCCGAGCCTATAACTTCGCGGCCTATAGATCCAAGTTTGGAGAGCTGTTCCTCCGGTTTAAGTATTGTGACTATTCCTGCCTCCGTTGATCCATATGCCTCCCAGAGTCTTGCATTGGGGAACATCTTCATGATTCCAAGCTTTGTATCCCTTCTTGCAGGGGCAGACGATATAAGGAGTTTTTTGACAGAGGAGAGATCGTATTTCTTCTTAACCTCATCTGGAAGTGCGAGCATCATTATGTAATGTGTCGGAACGAGGGATGTAAAAGTAATCTTATGTTCGGCGAAGGTTTTAAGAAGATCTTCTGGATCGAAACTGACCATGTTGTAAGCCATTACAGTGGCACCGATCCATGTAAAGACAAAGGAATAAAAGAGTGAGTTCACGTGGCAAAGTGGCATAACTAAAAGTACTATGTCGTCGTGTTCGAACTCGTGATCATAAAGCATTATAAAATACTGTGCTATGAGGTTCCCGTGGCTTTTCATAACACCTTTTGGAAGGCCTGTAGTTCCACCGGTATACATTATGACCCATATGTCATCTGCATCGACTCTAACTTCCGGCTCTTCCGGACTTGCTTCTTTTAGCATATCCTCGTAATTTATGTATCCATCATAGTACGGACTGTCCACTGCAAAGGATATGTAGTGTTCTACAGTAGGTAAGTTTTTCTTCATGTTGTTGACCTGCTTTATCCAGGGAAGTTCATTTCCTTTTTGGTCCTTTCCGCCCTGGACTATAAAAACTTTTGCCTCCGCGTGGTTAATTATGTATTCCATTTCAGGCGGCGCAAGTCTAAACATTATGGGTACGCATATGAACCCACCCTTTGCAGCAGCGGCATAGAATTCGAGCCATTCCACGCAGTTGTAAGACAAAACGCAGAATCTATCTCCTTTTTTCATTCCTAGATTGGCTAAAGCGTTGGCGAGCCTGCAGGCTCTCTCATTCCACTCTTTGAACGTGTACTGCTTGTTTAAGTCCTTAATGCCAATTTTGTTTGGCCATTTAAAAGCGTTGACCCTTAAGACATCCTTTGCCGTAAGCCATACGCCGTGTTTCATAAGGTCTCCCTCCTTTATCTTGATTTATTTTTTACTCGAAGAGTTCGACGATATGGTAAACCCTTTGGGGCATTCTATTTTGCAAAACGTTATCTATGAGATTTATCATGCAACCCGGGCATGCCGTCACAACTATATCTGCCCCGGTTGCTTTTATCCCATCCAGCTTCTTTTTCGCTATCCTTTTTGTTAGGTCGTAATGGTATATGCTGAAAGATCCTCCCATGCCGCAGCACAGATCAGCATTGGGCATTTCCACGTATTTTATGCCATCCAAATTCTTAAGGATAGATCTCGGCTCATCCTTTATGTCCTGATACCTTACAAGATGGCATGGATCATGCCATGTTACGGTCTTTCCATGAAATTCTTTTCTAACTTTAAGGTTCTTTGGATCCACTTTCAGTGTCTTCACTATGAACTCAAGACTGTCCTTTATTTTCTTTCCAAAATTCGCGTACTTCTGTTTTTGTTCCTCGGTTTCTGCAAGGTACTTTTCGTATTCTTTTAAGGTTGAACTGCACGTTGCGCAGGCCGTAACTATAGTATCTACTTCTTTAAAAGCCTCCACATTCATGTCAGCGATCAGTCTTCCCGTTAAGAAGTCCCCACTGAAGTATATGGGAGCCCCACAGCAGTTCTGGTCTTTAGGAACTACGACCTCCACGTTCCTCTTTGTTAGAAAGTCTATGAGTTTTAGCCCAATCTCAGGATAGATGAAGTCTGTTGCACATCCCATAAAGAATCCAACCTTCATGACAGGCTTATCTTTGCTTTGCGGCTCATAGACTGGCTTTACCATATCCCGAAGAAAAGTTTTAGCAAGCTCCGGTATGTTTCTTCCTGCGCCAAGAGCCTTGAGAAAATCGGGAAGATGTCTTATATTTCCCTCTGTTTTTGGTAAAAGCCACTGAAAGGCTTTTGCAAGTTTAAGGTACCTTGTGAATCTTTTCCTGTCAGACATGATCTTTCTGAACGCTAAATTCTTTATAAACCCAAGGCCCTTCTCGTTTACCATCTGAGCACGGGCGCCTACAACAACCCTATCTATTTGTGCTTTTGCTGGACAGTTCACTACGCACCTTTTACAGAGAAGGCATTTGCCAACAATCTTTCCCATCTCCTCTGTGAATTCCTGTTGCCCCTGGAGCGCCAGTTTGATTAGGTAGTTTTTGCCTCTTGCAACTGATGTCTCGACTTTTTCTTCTTGATAGACAGGACAAAAATATGTACAAAAGCCGCACTTCATGCACTGTTCGATGTACTGTTCCACCTTTTTTAGTTCCTTCTTCTCGTTCACTTTGGCCCCCTCAAGTTTTACTCCCATATCTTTCCGGGATTCATGATATTATTTGGATCAAAGAGAGCTTTGATCTTTTTCATGAGATCGATCGCGACTGGATCTGTAACCCTCATGAAGAATTTCTGTTTCTCAAGGCCAATTCCATGTTCACCAGAAAGAACCCCACCAAGTTCGACAGCGGCGTAAATGATTTCTTCCATAGCTTTTTGGGCCCTCTCGTAGTGTTCTTTGTTGTTTATGTCTGTCAGGAAGGACGGATGTAGATTTCCGTCTCCTGCATGTCCAAGGATTACAAGTTCTAGCCCATATTTTTTGGCTATCTCCTTACTCTTTCTTATAAGAGCAGGGATCATTCCTCTTGGGACTGTCACATCCTCCGATAGAACCGTTTTTGCCTTTCCGAACACCGCCGCAAATCCTGCTCTTCTTGCCATCCAGTATCTGTTTGCCTCGTCCATATCTTTTGCAACCCGCACATCCCTTGCTCCGTATATTTTCGCTATTTCAACGATCTTATCGGTCTCCTTTTGAACTGCCTCTTCTATCCCGTCACACTCAAAAAGAAGCATAGCATCCGCCTCTTTAGGTAGACCCATAGGCATCATCTCTTCTATCCGATTTATAACCCAGTTGTCCAAAAGCTCTATCTTTCCCGGAATTACCCCATTTTCAAGGACTCTAAAAACCGTCTCTCCAGCCTTTTCAACGCTGTCATAGACAGCCACAATCGTTTTTCTCGCTGGCGGAAGAGGATTTACCTTAAGTTCCGCTTCACTTATAACACCGAGTGTTCCTTCAGAACTGATGAAAAGATGGATAAGATCGTATCCAGCAACATTTTTTAGGGTTCTTCCCCCCAAATTCACAATCTCTCCTGTGGGCAAAACAACCTGAAGACCCAGAACGTACTGTTTTGTCACCCCGTACTTTACGCATGCTGGGCCACCAGCGTTTTCAGCAATAATCCCACCGATTGTAGCGCCGAGGAAACTTTGAGGATCGGGAGGAAAAAAAAGCCCCTCCTTCGCAAGTGCAGTATTTAGATCTTGTAGCACAACTCCGCATTCGACAGTACAACTCAAATTCTCCTTGTCAATTTTTTTGATCTTATTCATCTTAGTGGTGCACAGCACTATTCCACCGAACCATGGCACAGACCCACCACTAACGTTCGTTCCGCCACCCCTTGGAGTAACCGGTATCTTTTCTCTGTTCGCAAGTTTCAAAACTTCTGAAATCTCTGATGCGGTTTTAGGAAAAACTACCGCTTCCGGTTCTTTGATCCAGTTGGTGGTCCCATCGTAAGAGTATGCTTTCAAAGCTTCAGGAGTTGTTAAAACGTCTTCATCTCCGCAAATCCTTTTAAGTTCAGCTACTATCGACTCTTTCAACATTTAATCCCCCTGAACATGGTTCTAATTTTTTTAACCTTTGTTCAGATGTTATATTCACCGAATTTTAATTTGTCAAGAAAAATAAAACACGGTTTTATATATAAAACCGAAAATTTTTGACCTACCTGGGAAACCTGGAATCTCTATTTAAATTATTTCGAGAAGAGCCAATCCTTTTTTTACATTAACTACGACTTCCTCAGGGAAGAGTAGTTCAACGATTTTTAAAGCAAATTCGAGTGCAAAACCTGCGCTCTTCCCAGTAACGATATTCGAATCAACAACCACAGGCTGTGGATCATAAATGCCATGTTTGAGCATGGGGGCAAAAGAGGGGTGACATGTGATTCTTTTTCCTTTTGTAAGCCCGAGGTAGTCGAGAACTACAACAGGAGACGCACAAATTGCGCCAATGAGCGCACCAGATTTGACATGGTCTAGCAGTATTTTTGAGAATTCTTCGGAATTTCTGATATTTTCTGCGCCGGGCATGCCCCCAGGAACAACGATCGCGTCGTATTTTACACCTTTGACCTCATCTATGACTTTTTCTCCCAAGATCTTAACCCCTTTCGAACACTCCAATAACTTTTCATCCCCAATTGTGACAATATCCACTTTGGCATTTGCCCTTCTTAATATATCGATTATGCTTACTGCTTCTAGTTCTTCGGATCCATAAGCCAAAGGTACAAGGACTAGCGTCCTTTTCTCCATAACTATCCATCCTTTCTGTCGTATCCAAACCTTTCCTCAAAGACAGGAGCGACAAGATTATCGACAGGGGCGTAATCGTCACTTATAGTTATTACTCGTCTTCCAGATATCATCTTTTTTACAAGTTCATCCGGAACTACAACCGTCGTTGCTTTACCTTTTAGTCTGCGCTCTTTTACAAATCTGTCGAACTCTTTTATGTTCAGGTTTCCCTTAGAGGCGATAACGATGAATGTACTTATCCTTAAGTCCTCGAAATTGGGAGAAACAGAAAGGAGAAAGACCTTTTCTTCCCCAAAGACTCTTTTCAACGTATGGATATAGGACGGTAAAAACTCACCCTTTTGGAAATTGTCTATGATATTGGAGAGCAGTATGCCATCCTCCGTCATGATATTGTTGACCTGGGTCAGAAACTCTTTGGTCGTTAGATGGTAGGGGACCGTAAGGTCGTTATAGGCATCGAGAAAGACAACATCGTACTTTTCTTTACAGTTCATCACATACCACCTACCGTCAGTGTTAAAGGTCCTTATTCTAGTATTTCTTGGAAGCCCGAGATGCTCGTATGCGACCTTCGTCACTTCAGGGTCGATCTCCACAACGTCGATTTTGGCATTAGGGTAGTAGACCTCCATGTATCTAGGGAAAGTGTAACCACCCCCTCCTATGGTGAGGGTTTTAAAATTGTCCTTCTTCTTGTACTTCCATTTGAGAACGTCAGCGTATATGCGTTCGTATTCGTACTCTATGTGGGTTGGGTCTTTTTTACATACGTAAGAGTGGATCAGGTTGTCGAGAATCAAAGCATCAAGCTCGGTCTTTCCGTCGGAGCTTAGAGATTTACAGAGCTTGATAGTATAGTAATCACTTTCCTTGTAAAAATAGGTGTCTTCTCTGAGTTTCACCTTGTATAGGGACTCGTAGCATAAAGCAAGAACTGGAACGAGAAGGACAAAGAAAGAAACCGTATAAACTTTACGCCTAAAAAGGGAACCAACAAAGAGGGCTGACACTAAAAGGATGAGTCCTGTTGTAAATATGATGTTCCTTGTTCCCATCCAAGAGATCAGAAAAAATCCGGTGACGTAAGTCCCTATTATTGCTCCAAGTGTGGAGAAAGCATAGATCTTACCCACAATGCCCCCGGCACTTTCAACGTTCTTCAAAGCGAGTCTAATCACAACAGGCGAAATAGTACCCAAAATGCAACTGGGGATGAAAAATATAATCGATGTCACGACAAATATTCTCATCATAAGGGAGAGAGGAAACTTGTAAGAGGCGACAAGGTTTGTAAGAGGAATGATCATAAGAGCGGTAAAACCGGAAAGTAGAAGCAGGACTGAAAGTGTCTTTCGAGAAGGATATTTGTCTGCCAATCGTCCTCCTATGTAGGCTCCTATGCTTATCCCGGCCAGTATCACGCCAATTATGCTCGTCCACGTGTAGATGGATACGCCTACAAAGGGAGCTAAGATCCTGCCAGCTACAATCTCAATCACTAAAGTGCAGAAACTAGCGATAAAGGTTATAGCGTATGCTGTAAGTAGGCTCATTTTCTTTTCACCCCATATGTGATAGTTTTAATGTTAATAATTGATTGTTCGAGCTCTTGTCAAAATTTTTCTTTAGAAAAATGGAGTTTTTACCACTAACAAAAGCCGAAGTAAAAAAGAGAAAATGGGATTCTCTAGATGTAGTCATAGTAACTGGAGACGCGTACGTGGACCATCCAACATTCGGGGCGGCATTAATTGGCAGGCTACTTGAAAGTACTGGTCTCAGGGTAGCCATAATTGCCCAACCTGACTGGAAGGATACGAAAGACTTTAAAAGGTTTGGGAGACCGAAACTCTTCTTTGGTGTTACTTCAGGAAACGTTGACTCGATGGTTGCAAATTATACCCATAACAAGAAGAAGAGAGAAAGGGATGACTATTCACCAGGCGGGAAACCTGGCCTAAGACCGGACAGAGCAATCATCGTCTATTCAATGAGGATAAAAGAGGCTTTTCCGGATGTTCCGATAGTGATCGGAGGTATCGAAGCGAGCTTAAGAAGATTCGCCCACTACGATTTTTGGGACAATACGGTACGGAGATCGATTCTTTTCGATTCCCGGGCTGACATTTTAGTCTACGGTATGGGTGAGAGGCAAATACTTGCTATAGCCGAAAGGTTAATAAGCGGTAAACCTCTTTTCGGTATACGGGGAACAGCCGTAGTTATGAAAAGAGACTTATTCGCATCCCTTAAATCCTCCGACCAAGACCTAAAAGACGCCATAGAGCTTCCATCCTTTGAGGAGGTTAGAGATGATAAGGAGAAATTCAACGAGGCCCAAAGAATAATTTACAGGAACCAGAATCCGTTTAAGGCAAAGACACTCATTCAGGCCCACGGTAATAGGTTCCTTGTCGTCTACCCGCCACAGATGCCGTATACAACCGAGGAACTGGACAGGATTTACGAACTTCCATTTGCGAGAAGATGGCATCCAGCATACGATAGTGAAGGCGGAGTACCTGCTTACGAAACCGTGAAATTTTCTATTGTCTCTCACAGAGGATGTCCTGGAGAATGTAATTTCTGCGCCCTGTTCGTTCACCAAGGTCGGATTGTAAGTTCCCGAAGCAGCCTCTCGATATTAAAGGAGGCAAAGAGAATCGCCAGTATGGAAGATTTTAAAGGAACTATAACAGATGTTGGTGGACCTACTGCCAACTTCTACGGAGCGAGCTGCAAGATGTGGAAAACTGCCGGATTTTGCTCGAAGAGGAGTTGTCTCATTCCAAAAAAGTGCGAAAATTTAAAGATAGACTTTTCTTGCCAAATAAACTTACTAAATGACATCCTCAATATACCACGGATCAAACATGTATTTATCGAAAGCGGGCTAAGATACGACGTTATAACTGATGATGAAGGAAAAATCTATCTCGAAGCTCTTCTAAAAAGGCACATAAGTGGTCAGCTGAAAGTAGCGCCAGAACACAGATCTGACAAAGTTTTAAGGCTAATGAACAAACCATTTTTTGAGGTTTATGAAAGGTTCGTTGATACTTTCAACAGGCTGAAAAAGAAGACTAAAGTGGACGTCTATTTGGTCAACTACTTTATCGGATCCCATCCGGGGGCGGAACTTACAGACGAGATCGAGCTCTTCCTTTATCTTTTCAGGAATCGAATACATCCGAGACAAATACAGGATTTTTTACCTACTCCTCTCACAAATTCGACGGCCATGTACTACACTGGAATCCATCCCTTTACTTATGAGGAACTTTATGTTCCTTGGCGATTTAGAGAGAGAAAGCTAAGAAGAGCGCTTCTTCAATACTACAATGAAAAGAATAGAGAGGCAGTAGTTGAAGCGTTAAAACTTGCAAAACGGGAAGACTTGATCTCTCTTTACTTAAAATCGCTTGCTTTAGCATAGGGTCTGGCCACTGCAGGAAAGAACCTGATATTTTCTGCTTCTGTTTCTAAAAACCGTAATGCCCTTAAGCCCTAATTTGTATGCCGAGACGAAGATCTTCTCAACATCCTCAACGCTTGTATCCTCAGGTAGATTAACAGTTTTACTTACCCCATTGTCTATGTGCTTTTGGAAGGCTAACTGTATTCTCAAATGCCATTCAGGACTTATGTTATAAGCTGTACGGAAGAGTCTAATAATCTTATCCTTTGGTTCTTTTTTCTCCCGAAACTCTCTATAAAGCGGATCCTCAATCTCAACCTTTATGTCTCCGAGGATGATTCTCGAATAGACTAAATCGAATATAGGTTCTATACCACTCGAAGTTCCAGCAATAAGGCTTAATGTTCCAGTAGGTGCCACAGTGGTAGTAGTTCCGTTTCTTTGGGGAAGCCCAAGTCTTTCCCACTTACTCCCTCTGTAACTTGGAAATGTACCCCTTTCTTCTGCAAGGATAGCCGAGGCCTTCTTTGACTCCTTCTGGATGAAGGACATCACTTCTTCTGCCACTCTTTCTGCCCTTTCACTGTCATAGGGGATGCCCATTTTTATAAGCATGTGGGCAAAACCCATAACCCCAAGCCCGATTTTCCTATTCATCTTTGTCATCCGTTCTATTTCGGGATGGGGATATCTATTCACATCTATAACATCATCCAAAAATCTACAAGCAAGATGGACAGTATTTTTGAGCTTCTCCCAATTTATCCTTCCCTCATCATCCACGAAGCGACAGAGATTGATCGAACCCAGACAGCAGGACTCGTAAGGAAGAAGCGGTTGCTCCGAACATGGGTTTGTAGCTTCGATATCTCCCAGATGAGGCAAAGGATTCTCCCTATTTATGGTGTCAATAAAAAGACAACCCGGTTCACCACACATATAGGCCGATTCAGAAAGAAGCCTCATGAGTTCTTTCGCTTTCACTTTTTTTACGACCTTTTTATCTCTAGGATTTACAAGTTCAAACTCTCCGTCATTAAAATAACTGGCCATGAAATCGTCCGTTATCGCAACTGACAAATTAAAATTGGTGAGTTCATTGGGATCTCTTTTTACCGTTATAAACTCCTCCACATCGGGATGATCGATCCTAAGCACACCCATATTGGCACCTCTGCGTGTTCCACCCTGTTTTATCACCTCCGTTGTCATATTGAAAACTTTCATAAAAGAAACTGGGCCACTCGCAACACCCATTGTAGTCTGAACGATATCCCCCTTCGGTCTCAATTTGGAAAAAGAAAATCCTGTCCCACCGCCACTTTGGTGAATCTTCGCCGTGAGCTTCACGGCCTCAAAAATCGAATCCAAAGAATCCTCCACGGGAATAACGAAACAGGCAGCAAGCTGACCGAGTTCCTTTCCAGCATTCATAAGACAAGGCGAGTTCGGCAAAAATTCGAGGTTTCTCATAGCGAGAAAGAATTTTTCCTCAATCAGTTGGGCATCAGTTTTACCATAATCTTTTTCCGCTAACGCTACATGGGATGCGACCCTATAAAACATGTCTTCCGGAGTCTCTTTTACTTTTCCGTCCTTGTCCCTTAGGAGGTACCGTCTTTCTAAAATGATAAGTGCATTAGGGTCGAGCATAAAGTACCCCTTTTGGAATCCTTTGCGATTTTAATAAGTTACAAGCTTTATACCATCTCTTTTCCACAACATATTAACAAAGAATGTTGAAAACTAAAAATGAGCTTCCTTTGCCTTTGCCAAAAACCTGATCTTTACGTACTCGACGATTGCCGGAAGAAGAGAGATAATGATGATTGCTAGGATGACAAGCGAAAAATTGGATTTGACAATGGGTATGTTTCCGAAATAGTAACCAAGGTAGGTGCAAATTACAACCCAAGCAACTCCTCCCGTCACATTGTAGAAGAGGAACTTCGGGTAGTTCATTTTTCCGATTCCAGCAACAAACGGAGCAAAAGTGCGAACAATTGGAACAAAGCGGGCGATAACAATCGTCTTTCCACCGTACTTTTCGTAAAATCTTTGGGTTCTTTCGAGATGTTTTTTGTTTAAAAATCGCACATCTTCTCGTCTAAAAACTCTTGGCCCAAGGAGTGCACCAGCCCAATAGTTTACCGTGTCACCAATTATGGCAGCCAAAGATAGAAGGATTATAACCTTTTCCATATCCAGGGCACCCAACGCACAGAATGTTCCGCAAGCAAAAAGCAACGAGTCTCCTGGCAAGAAAGGGGTAACTACAAAGCCTGTCTCCAAAAAGACAATTAAGAAGAGTAAAAGATAAATCCAGGACCCGTATTGGGCTATTAGGGAGCCGAGATGTTTATCTATGTGCAAAACGAAGTCAAAAAATGCTCCTAGAAATTCCATCAAGGATTTATCGTATAACCAAAAGTGTAATCTGTCAATAAATAGAGGAAAGTGTCTGTTTTCTCTTGATTTGTCATATTCTTGCGTGCTAAATCAAAATCAGATTCGAAATTTTGCTTTAACTAATTGGAGGATAAAGTCATGCCTGATATTTACATTCATATAGGCGAAATCCTCGCAAGAAACGGTAGGATGTACCCAGATGATGTTGCCCTTGTAGAAAGAGTGCCGGCTGAAAAGAGACGTAGGCAGATAACTTGGTCTGAGTTTGACAGGCTAGCGAATAAATTTGCAAACATTCTGGTTTCAAAAGGGGTGAAAAAGGGTGATAGAGTAGTCCATTTTATGATGAATTCGCTCGAATGGCTCATATGCTACTTTGGAATTATAAGAACAGGTGCATGGGTTGCGCCGCTTAACTTCCGTTTTACTGCAGAAGACGTAAAATACTGCTGTGATGTCGCCGAACCTAGTGTTATAGTCTTCGACGAAGAGTTCACCCCGCGAATAGAAGCGATTCTAGATAAATTGCCCACTGTGAAGAGCTACATCTGTGTAGGAAAATCAGCTCCTCCCTTCGCGGAGTTGTACGAAAAATTGATGAGCGAGGCGTCTCATACGCCTCTTGCAACGGAAATCACCTATAGCGATCCCTGCGGTCTCTATTTCACGTCGGGAACAACGGGAAAGCCAAAACCTATACTTCTCACTCACAAGAACATGGTCTCCTCTTGTATCACTGAAAACGTAAGACAGAGAATGACAAAAAATGATGTATTTGTGCTTATTCCTCCCCTTTACCACACAGGTGCGAAGATGCATTGGTTCGGCGCATTCATAGTGGGGGGTAGGGGCGTTCTGCTTAAAGGTGTAGCGCCCGAATGGATTTTAGAGGCGATAAGCGAGGAAGGTGGGACCGTACTTTTTCTTCTTGTACCTTGGGCTCAAGATATCCTTCTTAAGCTCGATAAAGGTGAGATAAAGCTATCCGACTATAAGTTGGATCAGTGGAGACTCATGTACATAGGGGCCCAGCCTGTGCCTCCTGCTCTTATCCAGCATTGGAAGCGATATTTTCCAAACATGGAGTATAACACGGTTTATGGTTTGAGCGAAGCGACAGGACCAGGATGCATATACTTGAGTTCCGATGCCCTACATAAGATAGGCTCCATAGGAAAACCGGGTTTTAACTGGGAGGCAAGGATCGTTGATGAAAATGGAAACGATGTAAAAAGAGGAGAAGTTGGCGAACTAATAGTGAGGGGCGACGGGGTGATGAGGGAATACTATAAAAATCCGGAGGCGACAGCGAGTACCATCCGGAACGGGTGGCTTTTCACAGGGGATATGGCAAGGCAGGACGAAGATGGATTTATATGGCTTGTGGACAGAAAAAAGGACATAATAATCACAGGAGGGGAAAACGTTTTTCCGGTTGAAATAGAGAACTTTCTACACACCCATCCTGCAGTAAAAGATGTAGCCGCGATAGGAATTCCGGATGAGAGATTGGGAGAAGTAGTTGCGGTCGTTATAGATCCGGTGCCGGGCAAAGAGGTGACAGAGGAGGAAATCCTTAGATTCTGCGAAGCGCTTCCGAGATATAAAAGACCGAGGAAAGTCTTCTTTGGTGAGGTTCCGAGAAACCCAACTGGGAAAATAGAGAAGCCAAAGCTTCGAAAAAAGTACACCGGTATCGAGGAGGCATTTAAAATATAAGTCCAGCATGGACAGAATATCTGAGCTGGAAGAAACGATAAAGTACTCTTTCAAAAGTAAAGAGCTCCTCTTTGCGGCTCTGACACACGCTTCTTACTCGTCAGATCTTGAAAAGAGGATAGTAAATGAAAAGCTTGAATTTCTGGGGGATGCTGTTCTAAATGCTGTTATCACATTTATGCTTTACGAAAAGTTTAAGGAAAGGGATGAAGGATTTTTGAGTAACGCGAGATCATACCTTGTGAGGAGAGAAACCTTAACTGAGATAGGTAAAGATTTGAACCTGGAAAGATTCATAAGATGTGAGGAAACTATATCTCCCTCCGATTCGAAGGTCATATCTAACATTGTTGAGGCACTTATCGGAGCCATTTACTTAGATGGGGGGATAAGAAAGGTAAGATCTGTTATAAGGCGGTTATTCTCGCCATATTTCGATGAAGAAAGATTGAAGCAAAAAAACCCTAAAAACCTCTTACAGGAATATTCACAGAAACAATACGGAGTACTCCCAAGATACCGATGTGTCAAAAGAAAAAAGGGTGGGTTTTCAGTAACGTGCAAAATAGGAAACGAGTTGAGAGCAAAAGGTTTCGGACGAACAAAAAAAGAAGCGGAGATGAACGCTGCCCAGAATGTCCTAAAGCTTGTACTCGGTAACTGACGCCAAAAGTCTTTGGGCGTTTTTAAAAAGAACGAGTTGCCGTTTTTCTTCGCGTATCTTACGAAGACCGTCCACATACCGTGAGTACCTAAGCAAAGGAAAGTCTGATCCGAAAATAACCTTCTCTGAAATATAGTTGGCAATAAAGGAATATACCTCGTCGGTGTAAAGGTAAGGAGTAGCAGACATATCGTAAAAGACATTCTGGAAGAGTTCTTTTACCTCTGGCATAAATTCGTAGAAGCAGATTCCACCTCCCATATGGGCCAAAATAATTTTAAGATCTCTGTTTCTTTCAATGAACTTGTAAAGAGAGTTGAAATTGACGGACGTTTTTCCCGCATAATTATGCCCTACGGGTTCATTTACGTGGAGCACCAAGATGGCTTTCTTTTCTCTTAAGAAAGGAGCGATGGAATCGAGTAATTTAAAATCATTTACTCCAAACTCTCTGTCGTAAGAAGCAACTTCCCCAATTCCTACGGCACCCGCAGAAAAACATCTCTCTACTTCGTTTTGCGACCACTTCTCGTCATTCAGATCGAGCATTATAAACGGTAAAAATCTCCTGTCTTTTGAGACCGAAACTATGTAGTCGTTGCAAAGGTTTAAAAGTCCTTTATCCTTAAATGGAAAAGAAAGTATGGCGGCTACTGAGATACCTTCCTCATCCATGTAGCTTGTGAGGCCTTCAAGGCTTACAAGCTTTGAATTTTTTTTGCCGTAAAGGAGCGAAAAAGCAGGTTCTCTTTCCATTATCATCTCTTTTTTTCTGATGATCTCTTCCGGAAAGATATGAGTGTGAAAATCAAATATTTTTGAACTCACTCAGAGTAGTCCCTCACAAGTTTTACAGCCACCAAGAAGAAAAACAAGGTGTAAAGGAGAATCGTACCGAAAGAGAGAAGTCCCGAAATATCCAAACAGTCTTTCCGGATAAGTATGTTTGTGTGGGTGAGAGGCATAACGTATAATGCGGGTTTAAAGATTGCGGGGACTTTATCAACAGGAAAAAACGTTCCTGAAAAAAAGCCCATCGGAATTATGAGAAAGTTCGAGTAAGTCGCCGTATCTTCGTGGGATTTCGTGATCATACCGACTATTACGCCGAGGCTTGCAAACATAAAAGAGTTCACGATGAGAGCAAAACAGAATAACCAACTCAATCCACGGATACCACCAGTAAGATAGCCTACAACGATTATGAGAGAGGCGGCGAAGAGCCCTTTGACAACGCCTGAAAAAACGTGACCCAGAACGATGGATGTGGGACTTATTGGTGACTGTATAAGCATTTGAAATCCCTTGCTATAGAGCCTATTAAAATTTATGCCATTTGCTACCCAAGTGTAAGAGTTATTCATGGAACTTAGAGCGCAAAGCCCGGGTATTAAAAAACCTAAATAGTCATATTCACTGATTCTAAAACTCCTTCCTATACCAAGACCGAAAGCAAAAAGATAGATAATGGGAACTATGAGAGTAGAAAAGATGTATCCGAGACGCAAAAGCCGCCTTCTAAAGATAATCATCTCCCTTAAGAATATGGGGTACCAGCTCAATCTATTCTCTCCCCAGTGAGTTTGATAAAGACGTCTTCAAGGTTCGACTGTCTGACAGTAAACGGTGGACCCAACTTTTTCGCATTTGCGTAAGCTTCTTCCTCAGTCCTGAAAATTTGTTGGATGAGTCTACCGTCACCGTCGAGTTTCTCTAATACGAAATTTCCTACGGTACGCTTTAGCTCCCAAGGACTCCCTTCCGCAATTAGGCGTCCTCTATTTAAAATTCCGACCCTGTCACATAAAGTGTCTGCCTCTTCTATGTAGTGGGTGGTGAGAATAACTGTCCTTCCTTCCAACTTGGCTCTTCTTATTAAATCCCATATCTGCCTTCTTATTTGTGGATCAAGTCCTGTTGTTGGTTCGTCAAGGAATAAAATCTTCGGGTCAGAAATAAGAGCTCTAATCAAAAGAAGCCTTCTCTGCATACCTCCCGAAAGTTGGGAAACGTGATCATTTTTTCTCTCCTTGAGGTCGAACCGCTCTAATGCTTCTTCCACCTTAGCTTTTAAATTTTTAACCTTATGAAGCATACCGTATATCAAGAGGTTCTCGTACACGGTAAGTTCCCTGTCGAGGTTATTCTCTTGTGGGACACACGAGATGAGGCTTTTTACCTTTTCTGGGGATTTGACTACGTCAAAACCGAAGATAGTTGCTCTTCCGTAATCCGGTTTAGAGACAGTCGTAAGGATTTTTATTATGGTCGTTTTTCCGGCGCCGTTGGGTCCCAAAAGTCCATAAATTTCACCGCTTCGGATTCTGAAAGAAACCCCATTTAATGCAGATATCCTTCCGTAAGTTTTTGTTAGGTTTTCCGCCTCGATCACAAAAAAATTACACCACCAAAGTCCGAAAAAAGTAAAGTTTTTAGTCCTCCACCTTGAATATTAGGACCGAATGGGCAAAAATAAAGGTGAAAGATGGGCTGCGTAGTTTTAAAAACATGCCTTTTTTCGGAATATTCAACGTGGTATATACATCGTACCCGCGAAAAAATCGGAGGTTTCGGAATGAGAAAAAGGATAAAAGAGCAATTGATCATCCTAACTTTATTACTCAGTCTCTTTGGACTTTCTTTTGCAAAAGAAGCTTCTTTCACCCAAGAAGATAGGGAAAGACTCATAAGACTCGATGCTACGATTAAAGAATTCAAAGATGCTGTAGACAAAAGATTCGAACAAGTAGACAAAAGATTCGAACAAGTAGACAAAAGATTCGAACAACTGAATAACTTCCTGTACCTCCTCTCAGGGATATTCACTGCTCTGGTTGGAGTCGTAATAGCCTTGGCTCTTTGGGATAGAAGAACCATGCTCCGTGAAGCCAAAAGGGAAACCAGAGAGTACTTAGAAAGAGAAAGCCCTCTAAAAAGCATCCTTGAAGCTCTCAAAGAACTTGCCAAAGAAGATAGCAAAGTTGCAGAGATCTTGAAGAAGTATAATCTTTTGTGAAATGGGAAGCTAAAAAGAGATAAGAACGCTAAACTGGAGGCTTTCTAATGAGAAAAAGGATAAAAGAGCAATTGATCATCCTAACTTTATTACTCAGTCTCTTTGGACTTTCTTTTGCAAAAGAAGTTTCTTTCACCCAGGAAGATAGAGAAAGGATCATAAGACTCGATGTTACGATTAAAGAATTCAGAGATGCTGTAGACAAAAGATTCGAACAACTGAATAACTTCCTGTACCTCCTCTCAGGGATATTCACTGCTCTGGTTGGAGTTGTAATAGCCTTGGCTCTTTGGGATAGAAGAACCATGCTCCGTGAAGCAAAAAGGGAAACCAGAGAGTATCTAGAAAGAGAAAGTCCTCTAAAAAGCATCCTTGAAGCTCTCAAAGAGCTTGCCAAAGAAGATAGCAAAGTTGCAGAGATTTTGAAGAAGTATAATCTTTTGTGAAGGCGTAAACGATCATAAGATCGTGTTATCTCCGAAATTTTGAACTTTAAAGATCCATCCTCGTGGTTGGATCTCGTGTGGCGATCCCTCAAATGAAAGCTTGGCTAGGATGGCTGATTCATGTTATATACGTCGGATAGGAAAAAATCGATCACGAGGATTCGAAATATTAAGCGTAGATCTAAGAAATTAAAGAGACATAAAACAGAGAAAAAGACAAATAAAATCTTTACCGAACACTCTTTTTCTCCCCAGGAAAAAAAGAGAGAGACCATAACAGGTTTCATAAAAAAGGTCGGAAGTACATACACACTTGAGTCGGATGCGAAGCCGTACGCTTCGTATGTCATCTTAAAAAGTAAAGAAAAACTCATAGAGGAAGCTTTGGCGGTGGCAAGAAAACTAGATCGGGGATGTGAAATTACAAAGGTATTTCCCGCCATTTCAACACTCAATCAGATTAAAGAATTTGTAATTGCCAAATATGGGCTTCCAAGAAGGTTCGGAAAGAACGTAGAAGATGAGATAAAGCTTCTCGAAAGAAAAGTATCCACGAAGAATCGGATAGATCTTACGCACATAAGGCACGTCACAATTGACGGTGAGAATGCCAAAGATTTCGACGACGCGGTGTACGTTGAAAAAACTGACGGACATTACAGGCTCTACGTATCAATAGCGGATGTAGGAAGCTATGTCCCAAAAGGGTCGGCTCTGGACAAAGAAGCAAACATGCGTGGTATGAGCGTGTACTTTCCTGACTCAGTCATTCCCATGCTGCCTGCCGCCTTATCAGACGATCTATGCAGTTTAAAACCAAAAAAAAATAGACTCTGCTTCTCAGTGATAATGGAACTCGATAAAAAAGGTAACGTGAAAAGGACAAGATTTGAGAAATCGGTAATCAGAAGCGTAAAAAGGCTCACGTATGAAGAAGTGGAACTTGCGATCATAGAGAAAGACAAACAAGTGAGGAAAAGACTCAAAGGCATACTTAAAGATCTCGAATTGATGAAAGAACTGACTGAAGTTTTGTTAGAGAGAAGATCCGAAAGGGGTAGTCTTGATTTCGATCTTCCTGAACCTGAAATCATAATCGATCTTAAAGGTGCCGTGAAAAACATTTTACGGTCTAAGAGACTCTTTTCACACAGGATAATAGAAGAATTCATGATTTTAGCAAACAGAACTGTCGCAGAGTTTCTCGAAAGAAAAAAAATTGCTGTTCTCTTTAGAGTACACGAGGAGCCGGAACATGAAAAACTGAGGGTTTTTGAAAAGTTTTGTAAATCCTTTGGAATTCCTCTTCATCGGAACAAAAATGGTATAAAGCGGCTTCAAGCGATTTTGGAGAGTGCGAAAAACAAGTTCTACGAGTTTATTCTAAATAGGCTGCTACTTAGATCTATGAAGCAGGCGAAGTACAGTGCCGTAAACAGAGGCCATTATGGGTTAGGTCTTGTAAGTTACCTCCACTTTACATCACCCATAAGAAGGTATCCTGACCTTGTCTGTCATAGGATCTTAGAGGCAGTCATTTCCGGTAAAAAGAGTCCATACACGTACGAAGAACTTGACAGTATGGCAAGTTATCTTTCAGAAAGGGAAAGGATCATAATGGAAATAGAACGGGAAATAGAAGACAGGGTAAGAATTCTCTTTATGAAGGACAATTTGGGCGAGGAGTATTCTGGTATTATAACGCACATAGCTCCTTTCGGTTTTTTCGTCGAGCTCTTTGATGTATTCGTGGAAGGGGTGGTATTATTCTCTGACATGGTAGACGACCACTACGAGGTCAAAAGAGAAGGCACAGTATTTGCGGGAAAAAGGAGGAAAAAAATCTTCACTCTGGGTGATATTGTGAGGGTCAAAGTTGTCAGTGCAGACGTGGAAAGAAAAGTTTTGAGGTTTGTGCTTACTGGAAAAAATTAAATCGGGGGCTCATGCCTAAGATACTAATCGGTTCGAGCGGCTTTAACTATTTCGGATGGAGAAAGAGATTCTACCCTGAAGATTTGCCACAGCGAAAATGGCTGGAGTATTACTCGGGTGTTTTTAAGACAGTCGAGCTGAATGTCACCTTTTATCGGCTTCCCAAAGAATCGACGTTCAAAAGATGGTATAAAGAAACTCCGAATGATTTTTCCTTTGCCGTCAAAGGAAGCCGCCTCATCACTCATATGAAAAGACTCTCCGATATTGAGGAACCACTTCGGGCGTTTTTCAATAACGCCTCAGCCCTTGGTGAAAAACTCGAAATCACACTCTGGCAGTTTCCTCCCGGATTTCCGCTTGACTTAAAAAAGCTAGAAATTTTCATAAAACTACTCTCTTCCTTCAACGTGAGAGCAGCTTTTGAATTTAGGCATCCGTCCTGGATAAACGACGATGTAAGAAACCTGCTCGAAGAAAACAATTTCAGTTTTTGCAGCGCCGACTGGCCACCGTTTCTTGAAGAAGTCCCATTGACGGCAGACTACATTTATATCCGGAGACATGGTCATGGTGGCAATTACGCAACATGTTACACAGATGAAGAGATAATGGCAGATGCAGAAAAAATAAAAGAATATGCGAACCGCTCTAAGGATGTTTACGTTTACTTTAATAACGATGCTTACGCGTATAGCGTTCAAAACGCAAAACAGTTAATAGAGATCCTACGGTCACATAATTTGATTTAGCGCTAGAACCTAGGTATACTTTCTTTGTGGATGACAAAGCGTACATGGAGATTTGCGTAAAACTTGCTGAAGAAGCGTTTCAAGCGGGAGAGGTCCCAATTGGGGCTATAGTTGTGTCAGAAGACGGCCAGATTATCGGAAAAGGTCACAATCAGACGATAAGTCTCACAAAACCATATGCTCACGCGGAAATTGTTGCGCTTTCCTCGGCGACGGAAAGAATAGGGAATTACAGACTAATAGGCTGTACTTTATACGTAACAAAAGAGCCTTGCATCATGTGTGCCGGTGCTATTGTGGAATCAAGAATAAAAAGACTTGTTTTCGGGTGTTTCGACAAAAAAAGAGGTGCCTTTGGCTCGATGATAGATGTAAATAGTCTGCCCTTAAATCACAAAGTTGAAGTCCAAGGCGGCTTACTTAGAGAAAGGTGTGAAGAAATACTAAAGCTTTTCTTTAAACTCAGGAGAGGTACCGAAGTGGCCATAACGGGGCCGACTCGAAATCGGCTGTACGCGTAAGGCGCGTACCGTGGGTTCGAATCCCACCCTCTCCGCCAGACCGTTTTGTCGATAGGTCCTTTTTGCCTCTTTTCTAAGCCTAAAGGGTTTTGAAATCTTAAACGGGCTTGTCCTCTAGCTTTTTATCCGGACTATGATATCCCGAATGCGACTAATAAAACCTGAACCATATGACTTGGTTAGGTCTTTGCTGCATTTCCTTTGCAAATTGAAGAAAGTTTTGGAAGAGGACAAGAAAAAGAATAAACAGATCCAAACTTCCTCGCCTAATGCTAACTGGCTTTATGCTTTTAGGTCACATCTCGCTGGTGACACTTCCGTACAAGGTATTGCTCAGAAGCGAGATTCCTTTTTTCCCCAAAATATGGCTTGCAAAGAACAGAAAGAAGGTTGAACCTGGATGTGTTGCGGAGAAACGGCAAAAGCCCCATGAATGTGGGTATAACCTGACTAGAAGGCCAAAGGCTAACACGAGGGTCGCTTTAGAAGAAAAATTCCATAGACCTCGTGCGGGCCGGGCAAGATGTTGTCCCTTCGAAACACTGGGCCTACGCGCACAGAGCTACGAGTTGTTCCTTTGAGGGGACTTTTCTCAATCTTAGGGAAAAATTGTCTCTTATTTTCTTTCGTCGATACGGTCATGCAGTGTCTATGCCCAAAATGCTTAGAATATGCAACGGTTGGACTTTAAAAAGATAGCGAAAACGCATTTTTGGATCGCCTAGAACTGGCTCGGAAATAGATGCGTGAGCGTAACTGTTTATAACCTCTTAGCTGACAAGATATAGCCGGTGATCGAATACCAAGCCTTGTCAGTTACATAAGACTACTTTGAGGCAAACCTTTTCTTAGTTGTCGGTTTGACCGGGACGGAGGAATGGTTAGAACATGCCGTTGCGGAATTTACCGCAATTTGTAGCGCGTAATCTGGCGTTCGACACGGTACCGCCACATCCATTCGCTGGCTTGAGAGGATTACTTCGACACAATACCTATCGATCCACCTTCCCAGGTAACCGTCCTTACTCCGACTTGTTTTATATTGACTAAAACGGCCTTGATGATCTTTACTCGGCCGTCTTTGACGTCGGCTTCGCTCAAAAAAGAAAAAGTGGTGGTAGACTAAGTATCAAGTATAAGGAATTGGGACGGAACAGATGATGCGCCCGTTTGGGCCGATGCTCATAAAGGCATTTTACGATATCCACAGGTGCCAAAGCCATATGTTGTTGCTGTATCGATTTTTGTCCATAAAAGAACAAATGCTTCAAAGACCGTTATAAAGTCGCTGTTATAAGCACGCTTGTATGTACACCATCATGGCCAATCCATACTGAAATGGGGTCGGTTAAAAGCTAAAAAGTGCAGAAAAATCTGCCCAGTTCTGGGAAGAAGATATCCCGAGGATGAGTTTTTTAAAAGCACCGTCGGGCCCCCTTTAGAGAGGTCCCGTAAATACCTAATCTTGTGGAAAGTCATTTGGGAAAGATGTTCAAGTAGCAGAAACGTTAAGATACTGGTGGCTAAATTTGCCTTTTTCGAATCTTGGGTAAAACTCAACTGCATCGAGTAGATGGAGTGAAGGGATTTTACTTAATTGTTATCTGGCTAGTGTACGGAGAGAATACCGTGGTCAGACATAAATTTACTTACTACGGTCGGGACAAGCCGCCGATTGCTTATAAAGTGCGCGAATGGTGCTAGGGAGAATATTTTTGGAAGCTGGATTGAGGATTGTATCTGCTAAATCAAAGCCGAAAAGTGAAGCTTATATTTTGCTGGATTGCTGAAATCAGAAATTGTATGTCAGCGCCTCCCAGGAAGGAAGGGAAGAAGGTTTGTGCGATAAGGAATCCGGTGAGGGCTGATAGGAAACCTGAAAAAGACATGATTGTGCTAGGTTCTCAAGCTAAAAAGAATACCAGGGAATACGAATTGCACATCAGTATCCCTTTTGACAGGCTGTCCGATTTCGGTCGCGGTACGGTGATGCATTTTTGTCGGAATGGTACTGAAACGGGTAGTAACATTTCCTGGATGCGGAATGCGGAGGAAGAACCTGTCCGCACCACTAAAATAACGCAGAATGGAGCAGAAATCAAAGAGGAATCCCATTAAGTACCAAAAATCGGTAGAAACGTCGGTGAAGGACATTCCTTAAGGGGACTAAGCTTTCGATTTTGGAAACACCCACGGGATGTTTTAAGTCGTGTTCGATACACGGAGATTGAGCCATAGGTTGATACCCAAAAGGGCAAATGCAGGAATTAGCAACATATATTTGTCAAAAAAAAGTAGCATGCAGAAAAGCGAAGAAGCCGTCAAAGCAAAGGCACGCTGAAGTAAATCACATTTTCGAATAAAATGTCCAACGAATGCCACTTGAAGACTGAAAAGTCCAACAACTAGGGAAAGGACTTCTAAGATCTCAGCTTTAAGATCCACAGGCCTAAGCAGCAGAAGGCGACAGTACGGAAAAGCAAAGGGCAAAATGTAGGCAGCAAAAGCAGTCTTTACGGCTTCCATAGCGGTTCTTATGTAATTTGCTTGAGCTACTCTAGCTGCGATCAAGGCCACAACGGCAACGGGCGGGGTTAAAAAGGCAAAAACAGCAACATACATGACAAAAAAATGTGCTATCTCGAAAGGAACCCCAACTTTCACCAAGGGAGGCACAGCGAAAAGGGAAACTATGATGTAGGCGGTAAGGGAAAGTCCAACCATGCCGAGAATTATGCATACTGCCCAAATTATCAAAAGGGCGAAAAAAAGACTACCGCCTGACCAAACTTCAATTCCTGACGCCATTTTTACACCTAGACCGCTCGTGGTGAAAGTTGTTGCTATCATGCCAACGGCCGCAACGGATGACGCAATGCCCGCACCTGCTATGGCACCCTCTACCAGTCCTTTAAAAAGTGCTGTAAGACTCTTTTTAGTAAGAACAGCAAGTAATATCAAAGACACATTCGCCCAAAAGGCAACAAACATGACAGTACGTCCTGCGGCAAGAAGCGCAACTATCACGGTAAAGGGTACCAGAAACCAGAGTGACGACAAAAATAGCTTCTTCTTCGAAATAGCCGGACCTGAAACTGCTTTTCCAATCTGGAGTTTGCCGGAGAGGAGGTATACGTACATGCCACAGTTAAAAAAGTAAATAAGGGCCGGAATCACTGCCATTATGCATATGTAAGTGTAGGGGATTCCTGTTAGTCCCGCCATCCCGAAGGCCACCATGCCCATGATAGGTGGCATTATTTGTCCGCCGCTTACCGCGGCAGCCTCAATAGCGCCTGCCTGCTCAGGTGTGTATCCGTGTTTCTTCATAAGCGGTATTGTAAACGTGCCGGTGATCAGAACATTTGCAGCTCCGCTTCCAGTGACCGTCCCTACCATAGCGCTACTGACAACAGCCATCATCGCCGGTCCACCCCTGAGCTTCCGCGAAATGAGCCGAGCACACTCCATGAAGAAGTCTGTTCCACCGAGAGCTTGCAAGAGACATCCGAAGACGGCGAAAAGAAAAATGTAATTAGTCGAGATAGGGAGAAATTGGTATATTCCACTTTCCAAAGCTATGGCCAGTTTGGAAATGGTCTTAGACACTCCAAGAGAATGACAGTAAAACGGCTCTGGAAGAAGATGTCCGAGAAACGGTTGGATTATTTATCACAAATACGGGGAAAGGCAGAAACAATCCTAGCTCCCATCCGGTCGCCTTCAATGAGAGGAATATCAGAGCTCCCTCGACCACAAGGTTGAAAAAAAGTATTAAAGTATTAAAGTAAGCCCTGGTTTGAAGTCCTGCCTACTGTAGCTGAACGTAAAAGAGACAAAGAAAACCACATTGACAAATCGAATCGCGAGGGTTTTTTCTACTATACATTTACCCTTCAGGAAACTCAGGACAAATACCAATGTCAGCTTTCTTTTCTACGTCACTAGGGTTTGAATAAATATCTGCCGTGCGTCGGGACTTCACCAATAATTCCCGTTTTGGAAACACAGTGGTACGTTGAAGATGAGAGATCATTTCACGGTTTCCTTTTAGTCAAGTTTTGGTTCGACTTATTAAGTTGCTGTCCGTTAGTTCTCTAATGCGGGTTTTTTCCGAATTTTTTACAATCTAACCAATTGGTCTGTCACCTGTAAAAGTGAAAAAGACTAAGCAAAAGTTGGGCATTTTTTTATTCAGAGAAAAAATTGGAATTTTAAAGAGCTTGAAACCAAAAAACCTAAAAATTCCATCACTGCCTAAAAATCAATCAGATTCGATGAAGGCGAGGTACCCTTTTGACGAACTCGACAGCAGATGAGGTTTAAAACCTTCCGCGGAAGACCTTGCGGTACTATAAAAAATTGGCTTATTTTTGTCGTTAGAATTATCTCACTGCGTTCAATTATTTTTCAAAATTTTCCATAGTTCTGCTGGGCTCACTTTTGAGGCTAGTTTGTAGAAGACTGCACTTTAGGTGTGATGGCCAACTTTTTCCCTGTCGATCAAGTTTTTATCATGGACTCGGGTCACAATCGGTCCAACTATGAACAAAAAGATCTCAAAATAAGCTCTGATTCTTCTATTTTCCTAGGGCCTATCATTTAGACGACGAATCTAAAAAAGGTATTCTATTGAAAGCGATGCCAGTACGCCTACATCACTATCAAGTTGGCTTTGACGATGTAGTGCGTCATCTACACATTTTTTTAAAGAAGCAGCTACGTTTTATGTCGGTTCACGTTTCTAAATACCAGTCAAACTACGGACGGAGCCCTAGCGAGTCCTTAACTCTTTTCGTTTTTTGACGATAATAACCGAGAATTCTAGCAAAAGGAGGTATAAATGCCATTCATCGAGTGGACAGATAAAAACAAAACCAATGTCAAAATCTGTGACGAACAGCACAAGAAGCTATTTCAGTTGGTGAATGATCTCTTTGATGCCATGAAGGAAGGAAAAGCGAAGGAGATTATGGGAAAGATTTTGGGAGAGCTAATCCACTATACGGCATATCATTTTTCAACAGAGGAGAAACTCATGGAACAGTACGGATTTCCAGGACTTTTCTGGCATAGAAAAGAACATTTGGAATTGGCCGAGAAGGCAAAGAATTTAAAAGAC